>NZ_JBLVOH010000146.1:0-3108 GCF_053543675.1 Microbacterium umsixpiens | reverse complement strand
CTCTTCGACGTCTCAGGCCCTTCGTCAGCGGGCCCCGCCGGCCAGGAGGCTCCACGCCCCGACCCCTGCTCCCGACGTTCCGTGACTCACCATCCCGCGGCGCGTGGAGGGCTCGAGGGCACGCGGCCGTCACGCCGCCAACGCCAGGTACGGCTCCCACCGCGGGTCGCTGCGCTCGGTTCCGCGCACCGTCCAGGCGGTACCGTGCGGAGGACGAGGGGTGAAGCGCAGTTGCCAGCGCATCTCCTGCGGTGTGCGATCGCTCTTGACGTTGTTACAGCGGAGGCAGCAAGCCACCAGGTTCTCCCAGGAGTCCGCTCCCCCGCGTGAACGCGGCAGCACGTGGTCGATGGTCGAAGCCGCTTTCCCGCAGTAGCCGCATCGATGATTGTCACGACGCAGCACACCGCGGCGAGTGACCGGCACGCGTCTGCTCGTCGGCACCCGGACGTACCGAGCGAGGATGATGACCGCCGGACGTTCATACACGCCGTGGGTGCCCCAGACGGGGTCGTCTTCCACGCGTTCGATCACGGTCGCCTTGTCATTCATCACGAGCACCAGGGCTCGCTTGAACGACACGATCGCGAGCGGCTCGTATCCGGCATTCAGGACCAGTGTGCGCATTCGTCATCCTCTCGATCCGCCGGGACGGCTTCCCGGCACTCTCGACTCACACGAGGTCGCGCAGGTGGCAGAGCGATCGTGGGGACGAAAAAAGGCGCCGTCTAAAGACAGCGCCTTTCGCGCACGGCGACTCCGTGGCTTTCCCGCGGGCTATGCAGAAGGACGTGACGACCGAGGGCATCCATGGTTCGGATGGTCGGTATTCGCTCCATCAGCCTCTCCCACCTGTACGACAACGGGATCAGGCTAACCCATCCGGCTGGATGCGGGGCGAAACGGCGGGTGAATGGAGCGAGGCGTGTCCGGGAATCAGCCGGCGTTGACCGAGAGCCACGACATGGGCTCGACGAGTCCGCCGTTGATCCAGACCTCGAAGTGCAGATGGTTGGCGGTCGAGCGTCCGGTGCTGCCGACATAGCCGATCAACTGTCCGGCCGCTACCGACTGTCCGACCTGCACTTGGCGCGAACCGTAGATCATGTGACCGTAGGTCGTCTGCACTCGCTGACCGCCCACGACGCTGTCGAGCATGACGGCGACGCCGTAGCCGCCGATGCTCTCGGCGGAAGCGCGGACGACTCCGGCAGCGGCGGCATAGATCGGGGTGCCCGCGGGAGCGAGCATGTCGGCACCGTTGTGGCCGCCGCCGATCGTGCGGCTGACGTTCCAGGAGCCCATCGGGAGCGGGTAGCGGACTTCACCCGAGCCCGGGGAGGTCAGCGCGTAGCCGGCCGTGTTGTATTGGGCAGACGAGGACGCCGTCGATGCCTTTGCGGCAGCGGCGGCGCGAGCCGCAGCGGCCTCTTCTGCCTTCTTCTTCGCGATCTCCTCGGGAGTCGTCGCACTGAAGGAGCCTCGGCTCAAGGGAGCAGCTGTGGCCTGCGAGGCCACCACCAGGGACTGCGCGTCGACCGCGGCCAGCTGCTGCAGGGTCGTCGGAGCGGCTTCGCTCGGCTTCGACTGCGCGAAGGCAGGAAGAGCGATGCCGGCGACGAGCGCACCGACGGCCCCGAAGATGGCGATGGATCGGATTGGCTTGACGGCCTTGCGAGCGGTCACCCGCGCACCTGCGCGTCGTGCGCTCACTCGGTCTCCAGATGTCTTCTTCGCGGGCTGTTCGATATCTGCGGCCAAAACGTGGTCCTCCTGGGCCCTAGCGCTTTCGGGTAGCGCTGGCTCGTCGGCACTCTGCTTTCGTGGCACGAACGTATCTCGGGTACTTTGTGCGTTCCTGCCGTGAAGACGACGAGCCTGAAAGGCGTATCTTCGCGGTCCATCTCCAGCGGGCTTCTTCGCTGGCGACTCGACCGAGGTTACCGGAAGATAACGATCATGTCACCCCGGGAACCTGACAATCGTCGCAGAGGCCACATCAGGAGCGCTCCACATGCCGCTGCGAGGGGCGGAATCCGCGCCGGATCAGGCGGGTTCGCCCACGAGGAAGATGTGCGATGCGAGCTCCACGGGGAGTTCGAGACCGTCTTCCTTGCCGTCCATCTGGATGAGGACGTACCCCTCACTGAAGCGGAAGTCGCCGTGCGCACCCGGAACCACACCGGCATCGCGCAGCTGCTCCAGCAGCTCCGGGTCGACCTGCGCGGGCTCGGCGAGGCGACGAACGGTCCCCTCGACGGGCTCACCCGCTGCGTTGAGTCGTTGGACGAGGCCGATGACACCCTCGTCGAAGGTGCGAGCCGGCAGGTCGCCGAGCTGGTCGAGGCCGGGGATCGGGTTGCCGTAGGGCGATTCGGTCGGGTGCCCGAGCAGCTCCACCAGGCGGCGCTCGACCTGCTCGCTCATCACGTGCTCCCACCGGCAGGCCTCTTCGTGCACGTATGCCCAGTCGAGTCCGATGACATCCGACAGCAGACGCTCGGCGAGACGGTGCTTGCGCATCACGTCGACGGCTTTGCGGCGGCCGGCGTCGGTGAGCTCGAGCGTGCGGTCCTCCGAGACGATGACGAGGCCATCGCGCTCCATGCGCCCCACGGTCTGCGAGACCGTCGGGCCGGAGTGACCGAGGCGCTCGGAGATGCGCGCGCGCAGCGGCACGATGTTCTCCTCCTCGAGTTCGAGGATGGTGCGGAGATACATCTCCGTGGTGTCGATCAGATCGGTCATGTGCAGGCCCTCCGGGGTTCTTAGGCAAGCCTACATTCCCGGACCGACATCGGATCCGTCGCCGGTCCGGCGACCCGCCGGGTGCCCTCTAGAATCGACCCATGGCGATCGAGATTCCCGGTGACCTCCTGCCCGCTGACGGCCGCTTCGGCTGCGGCCCCTCGAAGGTGCGCCCCGCGCAGCTCGAGGCGCTGGTCGCATCGGGAGCGTCGATCCTCGGCACCTCGCACCGCCAGGCGCCCGTGAAGAACCTCGTCGGCAGCGTGCGCGAGCAGCTTGCCGCCCTGTTCCGCATCCCCGAGGGATACGAGATCCTGGTGGGCAACGGCGGCTCGACCGCCTTCTGGGACGCCGCGGCCG
>NZ_JBLVOH010000145.1:4900-5671 GCF_053543675.1 Microbacterium umsixpiens | reverse complement strand
CCGTCGCGCGCGAACCCGGCGACCGCGATCTTCGTGCCGCCGATGTCGACGCCGACGATCATGCGGGGCTCCGCACCGCCGGCGTGACCGCGACGAAGCGCCGGGTGATCGCGATCGGGTCGGTGATCGCCCCGCCGACCACCACGGCGAGCGCGCCGGCATCGAACGCCTGACGGACCTGCTCGGTGGTCTGGTACCGCCCCTCGGCGATGGTGGGGATGCCGGCGGCGACGAGATCCGCGACCAGCTGCAGATCCGGCCCCTCGCCCCGCGCCGAGTGCGGCGTGTATCCCGAGAGGGTCGTGCCGACCACGGCCGCTCCGGCTTCCCGAGCGCGCATCCCCTCGTCGAGGGTGGAGACGTCGGCCATCACCGGACGCCCGGTCGCCTCCGCGATCTCGCGCAGCAGGTCGAACCTGTCGCCCAGCTGCTCCACGGTGGCATCCACCGCGATGATGTCGGCTCCCGCCTCCGCGAGGCCGAGCGCCAGCGCGACGTCGGGGGTGATCACGTTGCGGACCCCGTTGTGCACCTTGTGTAGGCCGATGATCGGAGCATCCGTCGCCGCCCGCATCCGGCGGATGTCGTCGGGACCGTTCAGGCGCAGGCCGCTGGCGCCTCCGAGCAGCGCGGATTCGGCGAGCGCGGCGATCACCTCCGTGTCGCGCACCGGGCTTCCCGACTGTGCCTGCACCGAGGCGATCAGGCGTCCGGTGAGGAGTTCGAGGGGGTCGTGGATCATTTGAGAGCTCCTGCGCTGGCGCCACCGAT
>NZ_JBLVOH010000145.1:3133-4880 GCF_053543675.1 Microbacterium umsixpiens | reverse complement strand
CCACCGATGAAGAACTTCTGACCGATCAGGAAGATCACCACGGCCGGAAGTGTGAACATGACGCAGGCGGCCATCAGCGGCCCCCACGCCACGTCATTCTCACCGAAGAAGGCGTACAGACCGATCGAAAGCGTATAGGTGGACTCGTCGTTCAGATAGATGAGCGGGTTGAGGAAGTCGGTCCACGCCCACACGAACTGGAAGATCGCCGCCGTCACGATGGCGGGCCGCGCCAACGGCAGCACGATCGTCGCGTAGGTGCGGAACTCGGAGGCGCCGTCCAGGCGGGCGGCCTCGATCAGCTCGTCCGGCACCGCGAGCAGGAACTGCCGGATCATGAAGATGAAGAACGGCGTGCCGAGGAACGCGGGGACGATCAGCGGCAGATACGTGTTGGTCGCCTCGAGCCCGTTCCACACCAGGAACAGGGGGATGAGGGTGACCTGCGGCGGGAGCATCATGGTGGCCAGCACCAGGATGAGCAGCGGCCGGGAGCCGCGCCAGCGCACCTTGGCCAGCGCATAGGCCACGAGCGGGCACGAGATGACCGTGCCGAGGATGCTCATCCCCGACACGAACAGGGTGTTCCCGAGATAACGCCACACCGGGATCTGCTCGAACGCCTCGGCGAAGTTGTCCAGCGTCCAGTCGGTCGGCAGCAGCGACGGCGGCGAGGAGAACACGTCGCCCGGCGTCTTGAACGCGGTCGACAGCATCACGAGCAGCGGGAACAGGAACAGCAGCGCGAGCAACGCGACCGAGACCTGCTGCCGGGCACGGCGCATCGTCCGGCGTACCCGCCGGGGACGCTTGCGGATGACGGCGACGTCAGCGTGTGCCATCGTGCACCCACTTCCTCGAGGTCGCGAGCACGATCAGGCTCACGACCAGCGTGATGATGAACAGGGTCCAGGCCATGGCCGACGCGTAGCCCATCTTCAGGAACACGAACGCGTTCTGATACAGGTACATCGCGTACGACAGCATCGACTGCCCCGGCCCGGAGCCGGCCTGATTCAGCCGTTCCTGGGAGAGGATGTACGGCTGCGTGAAGATCTGCAGGAATCCGATGATGCTCACGATCACCTGGAACAGGGTCACCGGCGAGACGGTCGGCCAAGTCACGCTGGTGAAGCGGCGCCACATGCCCGCGCCATCCAGTTCGGCCGCCTCGTACAGCTCCTTCGGGACCTCCTGGAGGGCGGCGAGGTAGATGATCATCGTTCCGCCGACGGTCCACAGCGACATCAGGATGATGGCGGGCTTGGTCCATTCAGGCTCCTGCAACCAGGCCGGTCCCTCGATGCCGAACCAGGACAGGAAGTAGTTCACGAAGCCGTACTGGGCGTTGAGCAGCCAGCGCCACAGGTAGCCGCCGACGACGACGGGCACGATCGAGGGCAGGTAGACGAGCGCGCGGTAGAGCGGCTGGCCCCGCACCGGGGTGTTCAGCAGGTGGGCACCCGCGAGGGCGATGCCGATCGCGAGCGGAACGCCGAAGACCGTGAGGACGGCGGTGTTCGCGAGCGACTTCCAGAAGACGCCGTCGTTGAACATCTGCACGTAGTTCGCCAGCCCCACCCACTCCGGGGACTGGAACAGGTTGAAGTCGGTGAAGCTGTAGTACGCGGACGCCGCGATCGGGTAGGCGAAGAGGAACAGGAACCCGACGATGAACGGCGACGCGAACGCGAGGCCGATCAGGGTCGACCGGCGGGTGCGACGCCGCCGCGGGGCGCGCCCGGCG
>NZ_JBLVOH010000145.1:0-3113 GCF_053543675.1 Microbacterium umsixpiens | reverse complement strand
CCCCGGGCCCGGCAGGAGCATTCTCCTGCCGGACCCGGCGCGCTGTTGCAGTGGTCACGGAGCCTCGATCACTTCGTGGAGTAGTTGGCCATGCGCTCCTCGACCGTCGCGATCGCCTCTTCGGGGGTCGCCGTGAGACGGACGACCTCATCGAAGGCGGTGGCGAGGTCGGTGGCGTACTCGGCGCTGTACGGAAGGCTCGCGAGCGCCTTCGCGTTCGGAGAGGATGCCGCATCGGCCCACACGCCGAAGTCCTGCAGGCTGTCGAAGGCGGCGCTGCCGGCGAGCGACGTGCGTCCGGGCAGGTTGCCGAGTGCGACGGCGAACTTCTCCATCGGCTCCTCGCTGACGAGGTAGGCGAGGAACGTGGCCGCCTCCTCCTTGTGCTTCGAGTTCGCGGGGATGAAGAGCGTGCTGGCGGTAACCTGCGTGCTGTTCTCCAGCTCCGGCGAGGCGGCCGGGATCGCGGTGACGCCCCACTCGAAGTCCGGGGCGATCTTGGCGGCCGAGGCCGAACGCCATTCACCGTCGATGATCATCGCGACCTTGCCGCTGAAGAACGGGTCCTGCGCCGAGAGGTACTCTCCCTGACCGGAGACGAAGGTCGCCATGGCCTGGGCGCCGACCGGCTCGATCACGTTGTCCTGGTACCACTGCAGGGCCTCGAGGTTGCCGTCTTCGGCCGGGGTCGGACCGTCTTCGCCGTCCCAGTTGCCGCCGAACGCGTAGCCGAGGGTGGTCAGGGTCGTGCTGTCGTTGGCCGAGCCGAGGCCGAGCTGCGTGATCTTGCCGGATCCGTCGACCACGGTGAGCTTCTCGATCGCGGCCGCGAGCTCGTCCATGGTGGTCGGCGGGGTGACGCCGGCTTCCTCCAGCAGCTGCGTGTTGTAGAGCAGCTGGAAGCTGTGGGTGGCGATCGGCAGCGAGTAGATCTTGCCGTCGTAGGTCATCTGCTCCATGGCGCTGGGGATGAAGTCGTCGATCTCGATGCCCTCGGCCGCGATCGCGTCGTCCAGAGGGGCGAGGATGCCCTTCGAGGCCCAGGCGCCGACCGTGTTGCCGAAGTTGTCGGAGATGTCGAACGATCCGTTCGATGACGACATCGAGGTCAACTGCTTCTGGGTGTCGGGGCTGGAGACGCCCTTGACCACGATCTCGTCCTGGCTGTCGTTGAAGTCGGCGATGATCTCCTCGAGCGCCTTCGCCTCTTCACCGCCCCAGAGGTACGAGAACGTGATCTCGGTCGGGCCGTCGGCGTCGCCGCCCCCCGCACCGCATCCGGTGAGGGCGACGACCGTGGCTGTGGTCAGGGCACCGGCGATCAGGGCGCGCCGGCGCATGTGCTGCTTCGTGTGCATGGGAGTTCTCCGCTCATCATTGACCTTGCAAAAGGATTGGAATAGACCAATTCGGAACCGCTGAGAACAGACATTGACACATCCGCGGGTGATCGTCAAGATTGGGTTAGTCCAAATGGGCAGACCGGAGGGGTGGCATGTCGTCGATCGAAGGCGTGACGAAGCACGAGCGGGTGCGACGGCATCTGGAAGAGGTCATCCAGCAGGGGCTCGCCCCGCACGAGAAGCTGCCGACCGAGCGCGACCTCGCCGAGTCGCTCGAGGTGAACCGGCAGACCGTGCGGCGCGCCCTCGACGAGTTGGAGCGCGACGGGCTGGTCTACCGCCTGCAGGGGGCCGGCACGTTCGTGAGCGCCTCGCGCATCAGCAAGACCTTCGAGCTCACCTCGTTCTCGGAAGACATGCACACGCGCAACATGCGGCCCGGTTCGCTGTCGGTCGACGTCGGCACAGCATCCGCAGGGCAGACCGCCGGGTACGCGCTGAACCTCAGCCCTCAGTCACCCGTCGTCCGCATCCGCCGGGTGCGCACGGCCGACGACATCCCGATCTGCCTCGAGGTCTGCTCGATCGCCGCCGACGCGGTGCCGGGCCTCGAAGACGGCATCGTCGGAGACTCGCTGTACGAGGATCTGCGCTCGCGGTTCGGTATCTCCGCGGTCCGCGCCGACCAGGAGATCCACGCGGTCGTGCTCGACGAGGAGCAGGCCGATGCACTGCAGACGCCGCCGTTCTCGCCCGCCTTCCTCGTCAAGCGCACCACCTACGACGCGCGCAGCCGCCCGATCGAGTACGCCGAGTCGGTGTACCGCGGCGACCGCTACTCGTACCTCGTCTCGATCTCGCGCCCCTGAACCCGTTCCCGAATCGCCACCCGCACTCCCCGAAGTCCCCCGACGAAAGGCACTCCCCCGTGTCCGACACGACTCTGCGTCCGCGCATCGCTCTGCTCCCGCTCGACGACCGACCGGTGAACGTGCGGCTTCCCGGCGACGTCGCCGCGGTCGCCGGAGTGATCCTCGACGTGCCGCCGGCCGAGATCCTGCCCTCGTACCGTGTCGCCGGAGACGCGACCGCGCTCGGCGCCTGGCTGCTCGACCGCGTCGCCGACCCGGCCACGGTGCATGTGGTGGTGTCGGTCGACATGCTGCTCTACGGCGGGCTGATCGCCAGCCGCACGAGCGCCGACACGACGCGCGAGGTGCTGGAGCGGCTCGACGTGCTGCGCGAGGTGCGCCGCCGTCGACCGGAGCTGCCCATCTCGGCCGTCTCGCTCGTGACACGGGCGAGCAACTCGTACTCGGCCGCCGAGGAGCCGGAGTATTGGCGGGAGCACGGCAAGGAGATCCATGCGCTCGGCGGCGACGCGCACCGGCTGCTCGACGAGGCCGACGTGCTTCCCCTGTCGGAGCTGACCCCGGTGCCGGCCGAGATCGTGTCCGACTACTCGGCACGGCGGCTGCGCAATCACATCGTGAACCTGTCGACGCTCGCGCTCGTCGAGGATGCGACGCTCGACTTCCTGGCGATCACCGCCGATGACACCGCGCCGTTCGCCGCGGGCAGCGCCGAACAGGTGTGGCTGCGGCACTGGATGCGGATGCTGCCGTCGGGCCGCGACGTGCTGATGTACCCGGGTGCCGACGAGGTGGGCGCGGCGCTGGTCGCCAGGGCGCTGGCCGCGAACGCCGGCGTGACCGCCTCGTTCTCGGTCGCGTGCGCCGATGCCGAGGGCATGACCCGCATCCCGCCGTA
>NZ_JBLVOH010000144.1:6000-7672 GCF_053543675.1 Microbacterium umsixpiens | reverse complement strand
CCACGACGACCCCGAGCGCGAGATCGCCATCGACAACGTCCGCCGTTTCCACGCGGCGGGTGGCACCGTGCTCTACGGCACCGATCTGGGCAACGGACCGATGCCGGTCGACCTGAATCCGCACGAGATCGCCGCCCTCCGCGAGGCCGGGCTCGACGACGCCACCCTCTGGCGAGCGCTCTCCCCGGTCGACCCGCTCGACCCCGCCTCGAATCTCCTGCTCCTCCCCGGGGGCACCCCGGCGGCCGCCGACCCGCTCGACGCCCGCCCCCTCACCCCCGCCGACCTGAAGGTGTGACATGACCGACCCCCGCGACACCGACCTGCTCGACGCCGCCCGTGCCCTCGACGCCGCCGATCCGCTGCGCGCCCACCTCGACGCGTTCGCCGAGGCTCCGGGCGTCACGGCCTACCTCGACGGCAACTCGCTCGGCCGCCCGCTGCGCGACATCCCGGAGAAGCTCGCCGCGTTCGTGCGCGAGGACTGGGGCACGCGGCTCATCCGCTCGTGGGACGAGCAGTGGATGGCACTGCCGATGGAGCTCGGCGACCGCATCGGTCAGGTCGCGCTCGGCGCAGCCGCCGGACAGACCGTCGTGGCCGACTCGACGAGCGTGCTGATCTACAAGCTCATGCGCGCCGCCGCAGCAGCAGACCCTGACCGCACCGAGCTCGTGATCGAGGCCGGGAACTTCCCCACCGACCGTTTCCTCGCCGAGGGCGTCGCCGCCGAGACGGGCATGACCCTGCGCTGGCTCGAACCCGATCCCGTGCACGGGGTGACCGTCGCCGACGTCGAGGCCGTCGTGTCGGAACGCACCGCCCTGGTCTCGCTGAGCCACGTCGACTACCGCTCCGGTGCCCTGGTGGACATGCCCGGCATCACGGCGGCGGTGCACGACGCGGGCGCGCTCATGATGTGGGACCTCTGCCATTCGGCCGGGGTGATCCCGATGCAGCTCGACGAGTGGAGCGTCGACATGGCCGTCGGCTGCACCTACAAGTACCTCAACGGCGGGCCCGGCTCCCCCGCCTTCGCCTACCTGCGCCACGGACTGCAGGGCGTGCTGCGTCAGCCGATCCAGGGCTGGTGGAGCGCCGCCGACATCTTCGCCATGGGCCCGGAGTACGTGCCGTCGGGAGACATCCGTCAGCTGCTGAGCGGCACCCCGCCGGTGACGTCGATGCTCGCGATGCAGGGGATGCTCGACCTCATCGAGCAGTCCACGATCGCCGGTGTCCGGGCAAAGTCGCAGTCGCTGACCGACCTCGCGGTGCGCGCGTACGACGAGGTGCTCGCACCTCTCGGCGTGCGGCTGCTGAGCCCGCGCGACGCTGATCTCCGGGGCGGCCACGTGACGATCGGCCACCCGGACTTCCGTGACGTGACGCGACGGCTGTGGGCCGACGGCATCATCCCCGACTTCCGCTTCCCCGACGGCATCCGCCTCGGGCTCTCCCCGCTGAGCACCTCGCACGCCGAGACGATCACCGGGGTCCTGGCCGTGCGCGATGTCCTGGAGTCCGGTGACTTCTGACCTCGCCGCCGCGCCCGTGCTCGACGACATCGATGCACGCCCCGGCAGTACCGCCTCGCTGCTGCGGACACTCGTCGGAGTGTTCCTGCGCCCGCTCGGCGGCTGGATCTCGGCGGCCGACCTCGTCGCGGGGG
>NZ_JBLVOH010000144.1:5687-5980 GCF_053543675.1 Microbacterium umsixpiens | reverse complement strand
GGGCCCCGCTCGCACCGGCATCACCCGCCTGAAACAGAAGGGGCTCCTGCTCGCGGAGCGCGACGCCGGGATCGGCTATCGCCTCAACCCGGCCGCCGTCGGGATGCTCGAGCGCGGAGACCGCCGCATCTTCGAGATGCGCGAGATGACGGATGCCGACCCCTGGTGCCTGATCTCGTTCTCGATCCCCGAGAGCGCACGCAGCATCCGCCACCAGCTGCGCCGCCGCCTGCAGTGGATCGGCGCCGGGGTCGTCTCCCCCGCGCTGTGGATCTGTCCGGGGCATCTCCAGG
>NZ_JBLVOH010000144.1:4144-5667 GCF_053543675.1 Microbacterium umsixpiens | reverse complement strand
GGAGGTGGAGCAGATCCTGGAAGAGCTCGACGCCCGGAGCTGGGCGACCCTGTTCCAGGCGTCCGCCCCCGCGCCGGCCGGCACGCTCGAGGAAGCCGCGGCGCAGTGGTGGGATCTCGCGGCGCTGCGCGCCGAGCACCTCGCCTTCCAGGCCCAGCTCACCGCGTTGCCGTCCGAGCCGTTCGCCGCGTACGTGCAGCTGATCGACCGCTGGCGGGTGCTGCCGTACACCGATCCCGGGCTTCCGCCGTCGATGCTGCCGGCCGACTGGCCGGGGCGACGCAGCTTCGAGGAGTTCGCGCGGCTCTCCGCCGCGCTGGCCGCTCCCGCCCGCGCGCACGTGCGCGCCCGGCCGCCCGGACGCGCCCGCGCCGTCTAGGACCTCGGCCCCGCCACCTCGGCGAGGAAGCCGGCGACGTGCTCCTGCAGACGCAGGATGCGCAGATCGCGCGCGAACTCGCGGTCGAAGCCCTGGTACGCCAGCGGCGGGAGGATGCGCACGTTGCGGTTGCAGCCGAACTCGGCGCACGTGAGCACGCCGATCGAATCACCCTTGCGTCCGGCGGCCCCGGCCTTGCGCGCCACGAACAACTGCACGTCGTTGCGGAGCGTGACGTCTTCGCACCAGGAGCACTGCGCCCGGGCGATCACACGCTGCTCGGCGCGCTGCAGGAACACACCGACCGGGGCGTCGTCGACCCATGTGACGACGTACGCGCGGCGGGGCATCTTCGGATCCACCCAGCCGAGGAAGTCGAGCCGGTCGAAGTCGATCTCGGCGAAGCCGGGCGGGAGGGTCAGGTCGGAGACCTCCTTGCGGGAGGCGTTGAGGAAGGAGGCGCGGATGCCGCGCTCGTCGATGGGACGCATGAGAAAGTGCTTTCAGGAGTGGTCGCCGCAGAGGGCGAGTCGATCGGGTGAGGATCCCCGGACGGATGCCGGGGTACGACGCAGCACCGGGGACGGGGGTTCCGCCTCCGGCCGGTCTTCAGCCTCTGCCTGCGGCGCGGAAGGCGCCTGCAGCTCCGCTCTGCGCCCGAGGGACGCTCATCGACGACAGCACCCCGAGAGACTACACCCGTTTGTTTCACTCCGTGTCGGCCCGCCTGGATCCGCCCCGGAAGCCGACCTAGTCTTTCCGGAACGTCGATCCTGAAGGAGACCACCGTGTCCACGCCGCTGAACCGCCTTTCACCCCTCCCGGTGCGTGAGCGTGCAGCGTGCATGTGCAGCCACGGCGACCGGTGCTCCTCGTTCGCACCCGGCCACGCGCTGCACCTGATCCAGGCGCGCATCGCCTCGGCGACACCCGCCGAGTGGGTCGACGCCCTGGTCGTGACGACGGATGCCGTCGCCGGCGACCTCGTCGTGCGCACCCTCGACGGCGAGGTCCACGAGCTGTGGAACGGATCCGGCGCGGCGCTCGAAGCGGCCCCGGGCACGCCGGTCGCGCTGCATGCCCGCTACGGCGTGCTCGCCGTGGGGCGCACGCAGTTCAACGTCGCCACCGTCTGACGCGGCCC
>NZ_JBLVOH010000144.1:3193-4049 GCF_053543675.1 Microbacterium umsixpiens | reverse complement strand
CGCGGGGCCGTCGAGAACGATCGCGCCTCAGGCGCTCGCCATCATCATGTCCTTCATGGCCATGCAGGCATCCATGCACGCCTGGCACGCCTGAGCGCACATGCGGCACACGTCGCTGTCGTCGGCATGCCGCATGCACTCGTCCATGCAGACCTGGCACATCGCGATGCACGCGTTGAGCATGGCCATCATCGCGGCCGGGGTCATGCCCTGCATCCGCATCATCGAACGCATCATGGTGTTGCACATGTCTGCGCAGTTCATACACGCCGGCGAACAGTCCATCATCTGCGTCGAGCACACCGTGCACGCCTGCTCACACGCCGCACACGCATCCATGCACGCCTGCATGACGGACATGTCCATCATGCCCATGTCGGGCATCGACTCCATGTTCTTCGACATGGCGCCCATCATCATCGAGTCCATCGCTCACCGCTTCCTTCGAGGTCCGCGGGCAGGACCACCCGCCTGGCGCCAGGCTAGTCCCTCGGGGACCCCGCGTCGATGGGGCGGAACGTTGACATGAGCGGGCCGGATTGTCAATCCCGTGGCCCGTTCCGCGCACGCGTGGAAAGGTCGGGATCAATCGAATCCGCCCTAGGAGAGGAGCAGAACATGAGTGCTGCAGATGACGTCAAGAACGCCGCCGAGAAGGCCGCAGGAAAGGTCAAAGAGGGCGTCGGCAAGCTCACCGACAACGAGCGTCTCGAGGCCGAGGGCCAGGCAGATCAGGTCAAGGCTTCGACCAAGCAGGCCGGTCAGAACGTGAAGGACGCCGCCGAGAAGACCGGCGACAGCGTGCGCGACGCGTTCGACAAGAAGTAGGACGAGAGTCCCCCGGAAACGGCAAAGA
>NZ_JBLVOH010000144.1:0-3173 GCF_053543675.1 Microbacterium umsixpiens | reverse complement strand
TTCGGGATCAGACCTCGGTCAGACCTTGCGGCTGCCGCTGATCGCTCGGATCAACCAGGCGATCACAGCGATCGCGAGGAGGACGAGTCCGACCCACAGGAGGAACTGGAGCGACTGCACCAGTCCTCCGGTGATCGCGAGGATCACTGCGACGACGATGACGATGATCAGGAGGATGTTCATCGGTCTTTCCCTTCTTTCGGGGCGCGAACGCCCGCCTGCGGTGACCCCACGCTAGCTCCCCGGAGCCATCTTCCCGAGGGGGTTGACTTCTACCCTCCGAGTGCGCGAAAGGATGAACCAATGCCAGGACGACGGAACAATTCGCTCAAGGACCCCGAGCTGTACGAAGAGCTCAGGGATGACGGGGCGTCCAAGGAGAAGGCGGCGCGCATCTCGAACGCCGCCGCGAAGGAAGGTCGCAGCACCGTCGGGCGCCGTGGCGGAGAACACGGCGATTACGACGACTGGACCGTTCCGGAGCTGCGCAAACGCGCGAAGGAGCTGGGACTCACCGGCTACAGCGGCAAGCGGAAGTCCGAGCTGATCTCCGCCCTCAGGAATCACTGAGGCCGGGGATGACCCGCTTCGGCATCGAGGAGGAGTTCCTCTTCCTCGATGAGCACTCGCTGGTGCCCGTGGCCCTGGCCGCCGGCACGCGCGAGCGCATCACGCGGCTCCGCACCGGCGGCGAGGTCACGAAGGAGTATCTGACCTCGCAGATCGAGTGCCTCACCGAGCCCGTCTCGACCGGAGCGGATGCCGAGGCACAGCTGCGACACCTGCGCGAGCTGATCGGGTGGCACGCGCAGGAGCAGCAGGCGATCGCGGCCTCGTCGGGAACACCGTTCGCCACGACGCGCTCCTCCGCCGTCTCCCCGTCCCCGCACTACGACGTGGTCGCCGAGCAGCTCGGCCATCTCACCCACGATCACGAGGTCAACGGCCTGCACGTGCACGTCGAGGTGCTCGACGACGAAGAGCGGGTGCGCGCACTCGACCGGGTGCGCGGCTGGTTGCCGGTGCTGCTGGCCCTCACCGGGAACAGCCCGTTCGTGGAGGGCCGCGACACCTCCTTCGCCAGCTGGCGCAGCATCCTGATCCGTCGTCTGCCCGGCTCGTGGAGCCCGCCGCACTTCCGCGATCTCAGCGACTACCGCGCGGGGGTGCAGCGGCTCATCGATCTGCGGGCCATCGCCGATGCCGCGTCGCTCTCCTGGGCGGTACGCATCTCGGAGCGCTACCCGACGGTCGAGGTGCGGGTCTTCGATGCGCAGCTGACTCCGGAGGAATCGGTGCTCGCCGCACTGCTCAGCCGGGCGATCGTGCTGACCGACGACCAGCCTCCCGCCGCGATCGGCGCGGATGTGATCGACGCGTCGCTGTGGACCGCTGCTCGCCGCGGCATGGACGCGCGCGTGATCGACCCGACGACCGGGGAGATCGACGACGCGCGGACCGTCGCCGAGCGGATGCAGGCCGTGATCGCCCCGGCGCTTCGTGAACTCGGCGACAAGGAGTGGGTGAGTGACGGGCTCGCCCGGCTGCGCGCCGACGGCACCGGCGCCACCCGGCAGCGACGCAGCGTCGAGCAGGACGGGACGGCCGGGCTCGCGCGACTCCTCCGCGCCGGAACGCCGGCACCTCACCCGGCACCAGCTGCGCCTCGACCCGATCCGCACGGGGAACGACAGGAGCCCGCGCCCGCGCCGGCCGCCTGACCGCCGCCGCCCGGGTGTCCGCCGCCGGGAGTAATGTCGGCCTGTGGCCTCCTCCTTCGCCCCTCTCCAGCGGCTCGTGATCTCGATCGCCGTGCTCGCCTCGTTCGTGACGTTCCTCGACGGCACCGTCGTGAACGTCGCCCTGCCCGCGATCAGCCGCGAACTCGGCGGCGGCATCACCACTCAGCAGTGGGTGGTCGACGCGTACCTGATCACGCTGAGCGCGCTGATCCTGCTCGCCGGATCGGTGTCCGACGCCTACGGCCGCGTGCTGGTGATGCGCATCGGCCTGATCGCGTTCGGAATCGCCTCCATCGCGGTGGCCGCGGCCTTCGATCCGCTCATGCTGATCATCGCCCGGGCCGCGCAGGGTGCGGCCGGCGCGCTGCTGGTGCCGAGCTCGCTCGCGCTCATCACCGCGACCATGCGCGCCGACGTGCAGTCCCGGGCGATCGGTGTGTGGACCGCCTTCACGACCGGAGCCCAGCTCGTCGGCCCGCTGCTCGGCGGCCTGTTCGTCGACTACCTGTCCTGGCGCTTCGTCTTCCTCATCAACGTGATCCCCATCGGCATCACCCTGCTGCTGCTCGCCCGCCTGAAGCTTCCGGAGCACCCGCGCGGCATCAAGGTCGACTGGTGGAGCGGTGCGCTGTGCGCCCTCGGCCTCGGCGCCGTGGTGTTCGCCCTGATCGAGCAGCCCAACATGGGGTGGCAGTCGCCGGCGATCTGGATCCCCGCTGTCGTGGGCGCTGCCCTGTTCGCCCTGTTCCTGTGGCGCCAGCAGCACTCGGCCTCGCCGCTCATGCCGCTGTGGCTGTTCCGGGTGCGCGACTTCGGCTGGGGCAACCTCGCCACCCTCTTCGTGTACGCGGCACTGTCGCTCAACGGCTTCGTCGTCGGTGTCTACCTGCAGCAGGGCGCGGGTCTCAGCGCCACGGCGGCCGGGCTCGCGAGCCTCCCGATGACGATCCTGATGATCCTGATCTCTTCCCGCGCGGGACAGTGGGCCGGCCGGTGGGGGCCGCGCATCTTCATGACCATCGGTCCGCTGATCATGGCGGTCGGCGCGCTCATGCTGCTGCTCGTCGCAGACGACTTCGACTACTGGTGGCAGGTGCTGCCCGCGATGATCGTGATGGGTCTCGGCCTCTCGCTCACCGTCGCGCCGCTGACCGCCGCGATCCTCGGGGCGATCGACGAGAACCACTCCGGCATCGCCTCGGCGGTGAACAACGCGATCTCCCGCGTCGCCGGTCTGCTCGTCGTCGCGATGCTCTCGACGATCGTCGGCGGCACGCTCGACCTCGACGGCTTCCACAATGCGGCCTGGGTCACGGCGGCGCTGCTCGTCGTGGGCGGCGTGGTGTCGTGGATCGGCATCCGCCGCAACCCGGCCGAACCGGCGCCGGCCGACGTCGCCGCGTCCGGCGCCCCGCAGTGACCGTGCCCTCG
>NZ_JBLVOH010000143.1:8613-11962 GCF_053543675.1 Microbacterium umsixpiens | reverse complement strand
GCACCGAGCTGCGCAACGGCGGATGGTCGCGACGCTGCCTCGTGTGCGGGCGGGAGCACTTCCCGCGCACGGATCCGGCCGTGATCGTCGCCGTCGAGAGCGGTGACGGGGAACGCCTGCTCCTCGGCGCCAACGCGAACTGGGGCGGCCGCATGTACTCGTGCTTCGCCGGCTTCACCGAGGCGGGGGAGTCGCTGGAGTCGACCGTCCACCGCGAGATCGAGGAGGAGTCCGGCGTGCGCCTGTCGTCGCTGCGCTACATCTCGTCACAGGCGTGGCCGTTCCCGCGGTCGCTCATGGTGGGGTTCCGCGCCGTCGTCGATGAGGAGTCCACGGCGCTCGCCGACGGCGAGGAGATCATCGATGTGCGGTGGTTCACGCGTGCCGAGATCGGTTCCGCCCTCGCAGGAGACGGTCCGGTCGGGCTTCCTGGTCACGCGTCGATCGCCCGTGCACTGATCGTCGACTGGTACGAGGAACACGCGTGAGCGCACTCGATGCCCTCGACGAGCGGCAGCGGGCTGCAGCATCCGTCCTTCGCGGACCCGTCGTGGTGCTCGCCGGAGCCGGTACCGGGAAGACGCGTGTCATCACGCATCGCATCGCGCACGGCGTCGACACCGGGGCCTACTCGCCGTCGCGCGTCATGGCCGTCACCTTCACCGCCAAGGCGGCGGGCGAACTGCGGGGGCGTCTGCGGGCGCTCGGCGTCGAGGGCGTCGCGGCTCGGACCTTCCATGCGACCGCCCTCGCGCAACTCAACTTCTTCTGGCCGACGCTTGCCGGCTCGCCGGCGCCCTCGATCATCGACAACAAGGTGCGGATGCTGGGTCAGGCCGCCGATGCGATGCGGCTCCGCCCGAGCACGGCCACCCTTCGTGACATCGCGTCCGAGATCGAATGGCGCAAGGTCTCGATGCTCTCGATCGAGCAGTACGCCGCGCTCGGGCGTCCGATCAGCGGCGTCGACGCCGGTCAGCTGGTCGAGCTCATGCGCGGCTACGAAGCGCTGAAGGACGATCGCCGTCAACTCGACTTCGAGGATGTGCTGCTCGCGTGCGCGGGCATGTTGGAGGCAGAACCGCGGGTCGCGGCATCCGTCCACGAGCAGTACCGTCACTTCACGGTCGACGAGTTCCAAGACGTCTCGCCGCTGCAGAACAGGCTGCTGGAGCTGTGGCTCGGCGACCGACACGACATCTGCGTCGTCGGCGACGCCAGCCAGACCATCTACTCCTTCGCCGGGGCGGAACAGCGGTTCCTGCTCGAGTTCGAACGACGTCATCCCGATGCCACGGTGGTGCGGCTCGAGACGAACTACCGCTCCCAGCCCCCCATCCTCACCGTCGCGAACGCGCTGATGCAGGGCCGCCCCGGCGCGCTGGAGCTCGTGCCGGCGCGAGAGCAGTTCACCGCGGATGCGCCTACCGTCACCGCCTATGACACCGAGGGCGAAGAGGCCGCAGGCATCGCCGCCGCCATCTCTGCGCAGATCGCGGCCGGGGCATCCCCTTCGGAGATCGCCGTGCTCTATCGCGCGCATGCGCAATCCGCGATGCTGCAGCAGGCGCTCGCCGTCGAGGGCGTCGCGACCACGGTGCTGGGCGGGACCCGGTTCTTCTCGATGCCGGAGGTGCGTCAGGCGATCCTGGCGCTGCGTGCGGCGGCGGTGGCGCCCACCGAGCAGGGGTTCCTGCCCGGGGTGCAACGGGTGCTGCGCGAGCTCGGGTTGACCGACGAGCCACCGGCCGCCGGTGGGGCGCAGCGCGGCGGCTGGGAGGCGCGGCGCGCCATCCTGCGGCTCGCCGAGGAAGCCGGACCGGACGCGACCCTGCGCAGCTTCAGCGATGCGCTGATGGCGCGGGCCAAGGACCAGCACGAGCCCACGATGCGGACGGTGACCCTCTCGACCTTGCACGCGGCGAAGGGCCTGGAATGGCCGCACGTGCATCTCGCCGGCTGGGCCGAGGGCTCACTCCCGATCTCCTACGCGACGACCTTCGAGTCGGTCGACGAAGAGCGGCGTCTGGCCTACGTGGGCGTCACGCGGGCCGCGCGAACGCTCTCGCTGTCCTGGTCGAGATCGGCAGGACGGGGGGAGCGTGCTCCGTCGAGGTTCCTCGCTGAGATGGGGACCACAGGCCGCGGCACCGGCATTCTTCGTGAAACGTCACCGAACGCCACACGCGGGAACCGTCCGCGCTGCCGCGCACGACGCGCCCGTCAGCGCTTCGGTCGCCGGCGAGGAGCAGGGCGGCGAGGCGACCCGCCTCGGCGACTTGCGCGGCGCGGATCGGGCCGGGGTCGCGGTCGATCATCTGAGTGTGCAGGAGTGGCCATGCCGGATCGAGGGCGGTGGCGTGCGCATCGCGGCAGGCGAGGCACGCGGATTCGCCGGGGACCACGAGCGGCCCGACGGTCACCTTGCCCGGCTCGAAGGACACCGGCAGATGCGGGGTGTCGTCGCGCAGGTGGCGCGCGAATTGCAGAGCCGCCGCGGCGCCTCGCACGAGTACGACGCCCACGCCCGGTCGTCGCCCGGGATCGACGAGGGAGACACCCTCATCCGTGAGCGCCTCCCGAATGCGGTATTCGGTGCGCCCGTCGTCGATGCCGATGCTCTCGACCCAGGCCGTGCGGGGCGCGGTCGGCTCATCGAGCAGTGCGGGCTCCAGGCGCGCGAGCAGAGCCCTCGCCGCCTCGCGCGGGGCCCCGGCGGCGTGCGCGATCACGTCGAACGATCCGCGGCGGAAACCCGTGCGTAGGCGGCTGAGCAGGAGCTCCACCCAGGCGGCATCCGCCTCGACGCGCAGTCCGTCGTCGTCACCGAGCTGCAGCGTGTGCTCGTCCCGCCACAGCAGCGGTGCACTCGGGTCGAGGCGCGTGAGGATCGGCGGTGTGAGAGGCATCTCTCCGATTCTGGAGGGACGCCGCCGCCCGCGGGGAGTTGTCGAGGCATCCGTGGACAACTGCCGCGCGTGTCCCCGACGGGGGAGGAGAGGTGATGACACCTTCCGTCCCCCGTCGAGGTCTGGTCCTCAGACCGGGCGGTCCCCCTCCGGGGCGGCGTCGCCATCATCCTCGGCGCCGTCCTCGCCACCATCGGACGGTGTCTCCTCCGAGAAGTCGTCACCGTCGAGCAGGCGGGCGAGCGCCTCGTCGAACTCGTCCGCGACGGGCTGTTCGCCGCGTTCGACGGCCTGCAGCCGGGCCACGAGCGCGCTCGGGTCGTCGATGTCCTCGGCCGTGGGCATCAGGTCGGGATAGTCCCAGAGGGAGTCGCGGGCGCTGATGCCCACGGCATCGGTGACGGCCTGCCACATGGCGGATGCTTCGCGCATGCGCCGCG
>NZ_JBLVOH010000143.1:3252-8593 GCF_053543675.1 Microbacterium umsixpiens | reverse complement strand
CATGCGCCGCGGTCGCAGCTTCAGCCCCACCAGCGCACCGAGCGCGTCCTCTGCGGGTCCGCCCACCGCGCGGCGGCGACGGGCGGCCTCGGCGATCCGCGCGCCGTCGGGAAGGCGGGACGTCGCCTGCGCCGTCACCACGTCGACCCAGCCGTCGATCGTGGCGATGAGGTTCTCGAGTCGGGTCAGGGCCTCGCGCTGCGCTTCGCTCTGCACGGGCAGGAGCGCGCCGCCCTCGATGGCCGCGCGCAGTTCCTCGGGGTCGGAGGGGTCCAACCTGCTCGCCACGTCTTCGAGGGCGTCCACGTCGACGGTCACACCCCGAGCGAAGTCCGTGATCTGCGCCATCACGTGCAGGTGCAGCCACTTCGCGTGCCGGTAGAGCCGGGCATAGGCGAGCTCCCGGGTGGCGAGATAGAGCGCGATCTGGTCTTCCGGGATCTCGAGGCCGTCGCCGAATGCCGTGAGGTTCTGGGGGATGACGGCGGCCGTTCCCGCGGGGAGCACGGGGATCCCGACGTCGCCTCCGGACACGACCTCGAGCGACAGGTTGCCGAGCACTTGGCCGAACTGGGCGGCGAACACCGAGCCGCCGAGGCCGCGCATGAGCTTGCCCGCGCCCTGGACGACGCTGCGCATCTCCTCGGGGACCTGCGTATCGAGTGCGGAGGTGAGCGCGTCGGCGATGCTGGTCGACACCGGGTCGGCGATCTCCTTCCACACCGGCAGCGTCTTCTCGACCCATTCTCCGCGGGTCATCGCAGTGGGCGCCTCGGAGAGCTCGGAGATCGTGGTGGCCTCGCCGAGCCACAGATTCGCGAGGGAGAAGGAATCCGCGAGCGAGGTGCGGGAGCCCTCGGTGATGCCCTGTCCGTCGCGGTTGGCGATGAACAGGGCCTGCCGCAGCGCGTTCTCCCACGGGTCGCCGCCGAACGCGCCCTGGAGCTGCGACATGATCGTCTGCATCATCGCGGGGTCGAGGGTGAAGCCGTCCATGCCTTCGAAGGCACCTCGAAGCGCTTCGGGGTCGATGTCGCCACCGCCCTGGTTCGCGAGCATCCTTCGCAGGAACTCCTGGAAGTCCTCGGGGGTGGGGTCGTTGTCTGCCATGTCGCTCGCCTCTCAGCAGGTCTGAAGCCGTGGCCTCTACGCTAGTCACAGGTTTCTGCGCGCGAACCCGATGCGGGCAGATCGGTGTACGCCGCCCGCGAACGACGGAGGAATGCAGTGGATCGAACGCGGTCTGGAAAGCTCGGACTCGGAGTCTGGGCGCTGGTCGTCGCACTCGTCGCCCTCGTCGTGCTGACATTCCTGCCGTCGCCGTACGTGATCCAGCGGCCGGGTCCGGTCTACGACACCCTCGGCACCGCGACGGACAAGGAGGGCGACGAGGTTCCCCTGATCAAGGTCGAAGGCGCCGAGACGTTCGAGACCGCGGGCACCCTCGACCTCACCACCGTGCAGGTCGTCGGCAACCGGGAGCGCACCCCGAGCTGGTTCGAGCTGGCGCTGGCCTGGATGGACTCGTCGCGCGCTGTCGTGCCGCTGGACTCGGTCTTCCCCGAGGGGGTCACGACCGAGCAACGCGACGAGCGCAACGCCACGCTGATGGTCGACTCGCAGCACGAGGCGACGGCGGCCGCGCTCAACGAGCTCGGCTACGACACGGGCGCAGAGGTCGTGGTCGTGGATGCGGTCGCCGACTCTCCGGCCGACGGCACCCTCGAAGCCGACGACGTGATCACCGGGATCGACGGCACGGCTGTCGAGTCGGCGACGGAGCTGCGGGCCGCGATCCAGAAGGCCGGGGGAGACCCGGTGACCCTCACGGTGCTGCGCGACGGCGAGGAGCAGAGCGTCGAGGTGACCCCGGAGGAGCACACCGAGGGGGGAGTGACGACCTGGCTGATCGGCGTCACGCTCCGCACCGACTACGACTTCGAGATCGACGTGACGATCCAGCTCGACAACGTCGGCGGCCCGAGCGCCGGGATGATGTTCGCGCTCGGCATCATCGACACCCTCACCGAGGGCGAGCTCAACGGTGGGGAGAATGTGGCCGGCACCGGAACGATCGACGCCGCCGGCACGGTCGGGCCGATCGGCGGTATCCGACAGAAGCTGTACGGTGCGCGTGACGCCGGAGCGGAGTACTTCCTCGCCCCGGAGGCCAACTGCGACGAGGTCGTCGGGCACGTTCCCGACGGGCTGCAGGTGATCCGCACGGCCACGCTCGACGAGTCGCTCGCGGCGCTCGAGGTCATCGCGGACGACGGCGACGTCGCCTCGCTGCCCACCTGCGAACGCGTCGCCGGCTGATCTTCGGGAGCGGCCGTGACCTCGCCGTGATCGGGATGACAGCCCGCGCACAGTGAGCGATGCCTAGGATGGAAGGGTGACCTCACCCTCAGCATCGAATCCGGCCACGCCTCGAACGTCCCGACGTATTCTCGGCATCTCCCTGGTGATCATCGCCGCCTTGATCGCGGTGTTCTTCGTGTTCGCCTCCCTGTACACCGAGTTCCTGTGGTTCGATCAGGTGGGCTTCACGGGGGTGCTCACCACGCAGTGGATCGCCACGGCGGTGATGTTCGTCGTCGGCTTCCTCGGGATGGCCGTGCCCCTGTTCGTCGCGATCCAGCTCGCGTACCGGTTGCGCCCGGTCTACGTGCGACTCAGCTCGCAGCTGGACCGATACCAGGAGGTCATCGAACCCCTGCGCCGTCTGGCGATGTGGGGGATGCCGATCTTCTTCGGACTGTTCGCCGGGTTCGCCGCCGCAGGGCAGTGGAAGACCGTGTGGCTGTGGGCCAACGGCGTTGCCACCTCGAGTGTCGACCCGCAGTTCGGCATCGACACCGGCTTCTACATGTTCGCGATGCCGTTCTACTCGATCCTTCTCGCGTTCGTCTCGGCCGTCCTGCTGCTGTCGCTTCTGGTCACGGCGCTCGTGTCGTACCTCTACGGCTCGGTGCGCATCGGCCAGGGTGAGCTGCGCATCTCCAAGCCCGCTCGCATCCAGCTCGCCGTCATCGCGGGGCTCTACCTGCTCGTGCAGGCGGCGAGCCTCTGGCTCGACCAGTACAAGACGCTGGTGCAGCCCGACGACCGCATCACCGGTGCCGCGTACACGGGAGTCAATGCGACCATCCCCGGCCTCGCGATCCTCGCGATCATCGCCGGCGTCGTCGCGATCCTCTTCTTCGTCACGGCCGTCATCGGTCGCTGGCGCTTCCCGCTCGCGGCCACGGCACTGCTGATCGTCGCCGCACTGGTCGTCGGCGTCGGTTACCCCTGGGTGGTCACCACCTTCCAGGTGAAGCCGAACCAGAACGCCTATCAGGCCGAGTACTACCAGCGGAACATCGACGGCACGAAGGAGGCGTACGGGGTCGCGAACCTCGAGACGACGCCTTTCGCCGCGAAGACCGATGCCGAGGCCGGCCAGCTGCGCGCCGACGCGGAGACCACGGCGTCCACACGCATCATGGACCCGAAGGTCATCCCGCCGACCGTCCGTCAGCTCGAGCAGTACCGCGGGTACTACCAATTCCAGAAGACGATGGACGTCGACCGGTACGAGATCGACGGGAAGATGCAGGACACCGTGGTGTCCGTGCGTGACCTCGACATGTCGGGTCTCGGCGACGGAGACAACTGGAACAACCGTGTCGCCGTCTACACCCACGGCTACGGCCTCGTCGCGGCCGCGGGCAACCAGCGGACGACCGACGGTGAGCCCGTGTTCCTCGAGCGCGGCATCCCGACCTCCGGGTTCCTGTCCGACCGAGAGAACTTCGAGCCGAGGGTCTACTTCGGCGAGAACTCGCCCGAGTACTCGATCGTCGGGGCTCCCGACGGCTCCGAGCCGGCGGAGATCGACTACCCGCGCGGCAAGGACGGCTCGAGCGAGACGAAGACCACGTTCGAGGGCAGCGGCGGTCCGCAGATCGGCGACACGTTCACGAAGCTTCTCTACGCGTTGAAGTTCCAGTCGGAGCAGATCCTGTTCTCCAACCTGGTGAACGAGGAATCGCAGATCCTGTACGACCGTGACCCGAAGACCCGCGTGCAGAAGGTCGCTCCGTACCTCGAGCTCGACAGCGACCCGTACCCGAGCGTGGTGGACGGTCGTATCGTGTGGATCGTCGACGGCTACACGACCAGCTCGACGTACCCGTACTCGACGAGCGTCAGCCTGTCCGACGCGATCGCGGACTCCAACGTCCCGTCACCGACGCTCGCCATCGATGACATCAACTACATCCGCAACTCGGTCAAGGCCACGGTCGATGCCTACGACGGTTCCGTCACGCTCTACGCATGGGATGACGAAGACCCGGTGCTCAAGACCTGGCAGAAGATCTACCCGTCGACGCTGAAGCCGATCAGCGACATGTCGGGCGAGCTGATGAGCCACGTGCGCTACCCGACCGACCTGTTCAAGGTGCAGCGTGACGTCCTCGGCGTCTACCACGTCGACAAGGCCGGCTCGTTCGCTCAGCAGGACAACCGCTGGCAGACGCCGAATGACCCGCGCAGCGAGGCGATGCTGCAGCCGCCGTACTACCTGACGATGCAGATGCCCGGCCAGGATTCGCCGCGGTTCTCGATGTTCTCGACGTTCATCCCGAACTCGCAGGGCGCGGGCGGAAGCCGTGACGTGCTGATGGGCTACCTCGCGGTGGACTCGGATGCCGGTTCCGAGAAGGGCAAGAAGGCAGAGGGCTACGGCCAGCTGCGCATGCTCGAGATCGACACCGACACCACGGTTCCCGGTCCCGGTCAGGTGCAGAACACCTACAACTCCGATACGTCGGTGGTTCCCCAGCTCAACCTGCTGCAGCAGGGTGAGTCCGAGGTGATCTACGGCAACCTGCTGACGCTGCCCGTCGGTGGCGGTCTGCTCTACGTGCAGCCCGTCTACGTGCAGTCGTCCGAGGGAACGCAGCTGCCGCGTCTGCAGAAGGTGCTGGTCGCCTTCGGTGACCGGGTCGCGTTCGAGAACACCCTCACCGAGGCGCTCGACACACTCTTCGGCGGCGACTCCGGTGCGACCGGTGGTGACGACGAGGTCGAACCCACCGAACCCGGGACAGAGGATCCGGAGACCGGAGAGACGCCGACAGAGCCCACGCAGCCGACGAACGCCGAGGCGGACGCCCTGGCCTCGGCGCAGGAGGCCCTGATCGACCGTGAAGCGGCACTGAAGGCCGGTGACCTCGCCAAGTTCGCCGAGGCCGACGAGCGCCTCACCGCGGCGGTCGAGAAGCTGCTACAGCTGGAGTCCGCAGCGGGGGAGTGATCACCCCTTCGTCACGGAGAGCAGAATGGGGGCCCC
>NZ_JBLVOH010000143.1:0-3232 GCF_053543675.1 Microbacterium umsixpiens | reverse complement strand
GGGGGGGCCCCCATTCTCGTCTCCGGCCGATGTGATCCTCGGACTCGTCCTCACAATCATCGGACTCGTCCGGGCAAAGCGAAAGGCCCTCTGACCTGGATTTCTCCGAGTCAGAGGGCCTTTCATTTGTTGCGGGGACAGGATTTGAACCTGCGACCTCCGGGTTATGAGCCCGGCGAGCTACCGAACTGCTCCACCCCGCGGCACAAGAAGTAACTTATCACGGATCCCGGGGCCCGGCCAATCGGGGCCGCCCTGCGCGACGCCCCGGGCGTGTCGATGCGAGAGGATGGGGATATGCCTGAGACCCCTGCCGTCGCCGTCGCCGTGTGCCAGTTCGCGCCGACCGCTTCCCGAGCCGACAACCTCGCGCAGATCGCCGAGCTGACTGCCGACGCTGCCGCGCGGGGCGCGAAGCTGATCGTCTTCCCCGAGTACTCGAGCTACTTCGTCGACACGATGGACGACACCCTCGCCGCGAATGCGGAGGGTCTCGACGGCGAGTTCGTCGAGACTCTGACCGCGCTGGCCGCCGACCGCGCGGTGGTGATCGTCGCCGGCCTCGTCGAGCGAGCCTCCGATGGGCATCGAGTGCGGAACGCTGTCGTCGCAGTGCGCGGTGACGGCATCCTCGCCGTCTATCGCAAACAGCATCTCTACGACGCCTTCGGGCAGACCGAGTCCGACTGGATCGAACCCGGGGAAGTGGGGGAGGCCGCGACGTTCGAGCTCGGCGGACTCCGCTTCGGGCTCATGACCTGCTACGACCTGAGGTTCCCCGAAGTCGCCCGGTCTCTCGTCGACGCGCAGGCCGACGTCCTGGTCGTCCCCGCCGAGTGGGTCCGAGGTCCACTCAAGGAGCACCACTGGACGACGTTGCTCGCCGCGCGCGCGATCGAGAACACCGTCTACGTGGTCGCGGCCGATCACCCGACGCCGATCGGTGTCGGCCACTCGCAGGTCATCGACCCGCAGGGCGTGGTCCTGGCGGGGGTGGGGACAGCCCCCGGCATCGCGGTCGCGGTCGTGGAGACCGCCGCGATCGAGCGGGTGCGCCGGAGCAATCCCTCGCTGCGCGCGCGGAGATACGCGGTCGTACCGCGCTGATGGCGTGATCCGCTGCGAGCGGAGAGCCGGTCAGGCGGAGAACCGCGCCAGCCGCGAAGCCGCCTCCTCGAGCACGTCGACGCGCTTGCAGGCGGCGAAGCGCACCAGGCCCGAGTACTCGTGCCGGTGGGGTTCGGAGACGAACGCCGTCAGGGGGATCGCCACGACTCCGGCGCGCTCCGGCAGAGAACGACAGAATGCTGCGGCGTCCGCGCCGCCGAGCGCCGTCGCGTCCGCCACCGTGAAGTAGCCGCCCTGCGGGGCGTACACCGTGAATCCGGCGGTGCGCAGTCCTTCGCCGAGGATCTCGTGCTTGCGGGCGAGTGCCGTCGCGGCATCCGTGAAGTACGAATCGGGCAAGCGGAGCCCCACCGCGACAGCCGGCTGGAAGGCGGAGCCGTTCACGTACGTGAGGTACTGCTTCACGGTGAGGACGGCGGTGATGAGGTCGGCGGGCCCGTGGACCCAGCCGATCTTCCATCCCGTCGCGGAGAACGTCTTGCCCGCCGAGGAGATGGTGAGGGTGCGCTCGGCCGCTCCGGGGAACGTGGCGATCGGGGTGTGCGGCGCGTGGAACGCCAGGTGTTCGTAGACCTCGTCGGTGACGATGACGGCGTCGTGCCGCGCGGCCAGCCGGACGACCTCCTCGAGCACGTCGCGACCGAAGACCGCACCCGTGGGATTGTGCGGATCGTTGACGAGGATGATCCGGGTGCGGTCCGTCACGCTCGCGGCGAGCTGATCGAGGTCGGGCTGGAAGTCGGGAGCGCGGAGGGGGACAGTGCGCAGTCGTGCGCCCGCCAGCGCCACCGCCGCGGCGTAAGAGTCGTAGTACGGCTCGAAGACGACCACCTCGTCGTCGGGACCGTCGATCAGCGCGAGCAGCGTCGCCGTGAGCGCCTCGGTGGCGCCGGCCGTCACGATCACTTCGTCGGCCGGGTCCACATCGAGGCCGTAGAAGCGCCGCTGGTGCTCGCTGATGGCGGCGAGCAGGTCGGGAATGCCGCGACCCGGCGGATACTGATTGGCTCCGTGGGCGATCGCGCTGCGGGCAGCCTCGAGCACCTCCGATGGTCCGTCCTCGTCGGGGAAGCCCTGTCCGAGATTGATCGCCCCGGCACGGGCTGCGGCGGCGGACATCTCTGCGAAGATGGTGGGCGCGACGGTTCCGTCTGCGGCGAGCAGGCCTGCACCGGCCGCCGTGCGCCGCCATGCGCCGGGAATGACACTCATGAAGAACAGGCTAAGGCCATAGCTGAAACTCATCGTCGACATAAGGAACACACAGACACAGGCGTCATTCTGAAGTGGTCGTTGAAGGAGCACACACCATGAACGAAGACAACACCCAGGACCACTCGGCACCCGCGTCGAACGACGCCGTGCCGTCCACCGAGGCTGCAGAGGTCGCCGCTCAGCCGGCGACGCCTGCCGCCGCTGACACGACCGGGTCGGCATCCGCCGCGCCCGCCACCGCCGCGCCGACGCCCGGTGCACCGGTGCAGGGGCACGAGGTGCCGTCGACGTTCACGTCGCACGTGTCGCCCGCGCCGCAGGTCGCGCCGGTGCCGCACGCATTCAGCGCGCCATCTGCGCCGGCGACGGGCACCGCTTCGGGCGCGGCCTTCGGCATCCCGACGGCGTCGCACACGCAGCCCACGCAGCCGTACGGCGCGGAGCCGCTCGTCGGCGATGGCACCAAGACCAAGGAGCAGAAGTCGCGCGGGGGCACGAAGTTCGCGGCGCTGATCGTCGCGGCCGCACTCGTCGGCGGCGTCGCGGGCTTCGGCGGCGGTGCGCTGCTGAACGGGCTCCAGGACACCCCGTCCTCCGGCACGGCGACCGGGCCGCAGACCGTGACGGTCAACAACCCCGGCTCGGTCAACGAGACCACCGCGGTCGCGACCTCCGCACTGCCGTCCGTGGTCACCATCGAGGTCGCCGGCTCGCAGGAAGCCGGCAGCGGCTCCGGCGTGATCATCAGCGACGACGGCTACGTGCTCACGAACACGCACGTCGTGACCCTCGGCGGTGCAGCGGCAGATCCCACCATCCGCGTGACCGCGTCGGACGGGAAGATCTACGAGGCCACCGTCGTCGGCACCGACCCGATCTACGACCTTGC
>NZ_JBLVOH010000142.1:3324-6573 GCF_053543675.1 Microbacterium umsixpiens | reverse complement strand
CCGAGGCCGGCGGCGATCAGTCGCTCGATGAACGGCACCGGCATCATCCGGTCGCGGCCCGACGTCACGGGGTGCGCGATGACGGCCACTCCCCCGGCCTGGGTGATCAGGCGTACGGCGGTGAGGGGATCCGGCGCATAGTGCGGCTCGTAGTACCCCTCGCGCGGGTGCAGGATGCCGTCGAACGCCTCGGTCCGGTCGCGGACGATGCCGCGGGCGATCAGCGCGTCGGCGATGTGGGGGCGCCCCACCGTCGCGTCCAGGTTCGTCTGCGCGACGACGTCCTCCCAGTCCAGGTCGTAATCCCGGCCGATGTTCCGGACGATCCGCTCGGCACGGCCGATCCGGTCTCCGCGGATGCGATCGGTCTCGGCGCGCAGGGCCGCGTTCTCGGGGTCGAAGAGGTAGCCCAGCACATGCACGCTGCGCCATTCGTGCTTCGCCGAGAGCTCCATTCCGGGGATGAAGGTCATTCCGAGCGCGACGGCCGCATCGCCCGCCTCGGCCCACCCGGTGGAGCGGTCGTGGTCGGTGAGCGCGGCCGTGCGGATCCCGTGCGCATGAACCTGCCGCATCACCTCGGCCGGAGACTCCGTGCCGTCGGACTGGTGCGAGTGCAGGTGCAGGTCGGCGGGACCGGTGAACCCGGCGGACGGAGTGGCCATCCTCCGAGCGTACCGAGCGCGACCGTCGCCGGGCGCGGAGGCGCACGGAGTGGATGTCGGGGCAGGGACTTCACAGGCGGCGCTTCTAGGCTGGAGGGGATGTTTCGACTACTGGGGATCCTCTTCACCGTCCTGCTCGCGATCGCGACGGCGATCGTGGTGTGGCCGCAGTTCTTCCACCTCGAGCAGACTTATCCCTTCGCCCAGCTCGTCTCCGTCCGCGGCCTGGTTCTCGGCGGCTTCCTCATCATCGTGGTGCTCGCCCTCCTGCTGTTGTTCGCGCGTCCGCTTCGCGGGTTCGCCGCGTCGGTGCTGATCGTCGCCCTGCTGGGAGCGAGCGCCACCGCACTGATCGGAGCCAACAGGGGCTTCGGAGCGACCGCCCTTCCGGAGAAGACCGACAGCAGCGTCCGAGTGCTCACCTGGAACACCGCGGGCGAGGCCGTGTCGGCCGACGTGATCGCACAGCGGATCCTCGACCAGGGCGCGGACGTGGTCGCGCTGCCCGAGACCACCGAAGAGGTCGGTGAGCGGATCGCGATCATGTTGAGGGAGCAGGGGCACCCGATGTGGGTGCACCACGTGCAGTTCCGCCCCGATGTACAGGACGGACCGCAATCCTGGCAGACCACGGTCCTGGTCGCCCCCGACCTCGGCGAGTACTCCGTCATCGAGTCGGCGAAGGACGGCACCAGCAACACGGGTTCCGTGCCCAGCGTCGTCCTGATGCCGATCGACGGCGAAGGTCCCACGATCGTCGCCGTGCACGCGGTCGCACCGCGCATGGAAGAGATGCAGCAGTGGCAGACCGATCTGCAGTGGATCGCCGACCAGTGCCCGCAGGGGGACTTCATCCTGGCGGGAGACTTCAACGCGACGATCGACCACATGGCCGGTCTCGGCGTGGAGGGCGGCGACATCGGCTACTGCCGTGATGTGGCGGCGCGCACCGGCAACGGAGTCACCGGCACCTGGCCGAGCTCGCTCCCGCCGCTCGCCGGTGCGCCGATCGACCACGTGATGGCCTCGCAGAACTGGACTCCGACCGGCTCCGTCGTCCTCGACGATGCCGGCGGCAGCGACCACCGCGCGCTCGTCGTGCAGCTGGAGCCCGCCGGCTGAACTCCCGTGCACTCCCTGCAGATGACAGACTGGAGGGATGAGCACCGGAGAGCGCGACACGATCGCAGAACCCACCGTCGAAGCATCGGCCGAGAACAGCACCACGAACCGCAAGCAGCCGTTCCCTCAGGGCTTCCTCGACACCATCTCCACCGGCTGGGCCGAGCGCCCGGAGACCCTTCCGGCTCCCCGCGCACAGGCCGCCTACGCCGCCGTCCGCCGTGCCGCCGTCTCGGCCGCGTTCCCCGGCAAGCGCCTGGTGATCCCCGCCGGCTCCCTCAAGCAGCGCAGCAACGACACCGACTACGTCTTCCGGGCGCACTCCGCCTTCGCGCACCTCACCGGATGGGCGTCGGACGCGGAGCCCGACTCGGTACTGGTCTTCGCGCCCACCGACTCGGGGCATGACATCACGCTCTTCTTCCGCGAGCGTGCCGACCGGACGACGACCGAGTTCTACGCCGATGCCACGGTCGGCGAGTTCTGGATCGGCCCCCGCCCGTCCCTGGCCGGCGTCGCCGCCGACCTCGACATCGCCACCGCCCACCTCGACGAGCTCGAGGCTGTGGCGGGCGAGCTCGTGCTCGAAGACGACGAGGCGCTGACCCGATTCGTCTCCGAGCTGCGCCTCATCAAGGACGAGTTCGAGATCGCCGAGATGCGCCGTGCGGTCGAGATCACGGCCGACGGGTTCGACGACATCATCCGCGAGCTTCCCGCCGCCGTCGCCCACGCCCGCGGCGAGCGCGTCGTCGAAGGAGTGTTCCACCGCCGGGCCCGCGAAGACGGCAACGGCGAGGGCTACGACACGATCGCCGCCTCGGGTCCCCACGCCTGCTACCTGCACTGGACGCGCAACGACGGCACCGTCGTCCCCGGCGACCTGATCCTGGTCGATGCCGGTGTCGAGGCCGACAGCCTGTACACGGCCGACATCACCCGCACGCTTCCCGTCTCCGGCACGTTCACCGAGGTGCAGCGCCGCGTGTACGAAACGGTGCGCGAAGCAGCGGATGCGGCCTTCGCTGCGGCGCGGATCGGTGTGCGGTTCCGCGATGTGCACGGCGCGGCCATGAAGGTCATCGCCGAGCGCACCGCCGAGTGGGGCCTGCTTCCGGTCACCGCCGAGGAGGCGCTCGATGCAGACAAGGGCGGCCAGCACCGCCGGTACATGGTGCACGGCACCTCGCACCACCTCGGCATCGATGTGCACGACTGCGCGCAGGCACGTCGGGAGATGTACTACGACGGCATCCTGGCCCCCGGCATGGTGTTCACGATCGAGCCCGGCCTGTACTTCCAGATCGACGACCTGACGGTTCCGGCCGAGCTCCGCGGGATCGGCGTGCGCATCGAGGACGACATCCTCATGACCGAGGACGGCCCGGTCAACCTGTCGGCGGACATCCCGCGCACGGCCGACGAGGTCGAGGCGTGGATCGCCCGGCTACAGGGCTGACAC
>NZ_JBLVOH010000142.1:0-3304 GCF_053543675.1 Microbacterium umsixpiens | reverse complement strand
GGCGACGATCGGCGCGAGAGATGCGCCGAGCTCGGAGGCGGGACGCTTCTGTCCCTTCACCTCGAAGGTGTGGCCGCCGCCCTCGATCCAGACGACTCGGGCATCCTGACAGGACGCGACCGCTTCTTCGAACTGCGAGATCGGCTGGATGAAAGGGTCGTTCGTGCCCTCGACGAACAACTGCGGAACCGCGATGGCCGGCAGATGCTCCACGCGTGGCTTCTCGGGCCTGCCCGGTGGGTGCAGCGGATAGCCGAGGTACGCCAGGCCGTCGACGACGAGACCGTCCGCGACGGCCATGGATGCCATGCGTCCGCCGTAGGACTTGCCCGTCGCCCACACCGTATTTCCCGCTTCCTGCGCGCGAGCGAACGCCGCAGCGGCCCGCCACGTCGACATCGCGTGCGCCGCGGGCCCGGGCATCTTCCTCCCCTGCTCCACATACGGGAAGTTGAAGCGCAGGGTGGAGAAGCCGAGTCCGCCCAGGGCCTCCGTGAACCCCGTGAGGAACGGATGGTCCTTGCCGGTGCCGGCACCGTGCGCGACGAGCACCGTCACGCCGTTCCCGCCCGCGTACCAGTCCGCGCTGACCACGGTCGGCCCCGTCGGGAGATCGACCTGGATCGTCGTCATCAGGCGCGCGCGAAGGGGATGGCGAAGGGGACGCGCATGACGCCTCCCGACGACACCCGCACCGTGCCGATGATCACGAGCACGACGTGCAGCAGCGAGACGGCGAAGTACAACGTGATGGGGATGCCCAGCGGGAAGAACCCGGTGGAGGCGTTGCCCTGAGAGGTCACGGTGATGAGCAGCACGAAGTGCATGACGAGGAGCACCGTCGACACCATCAGGTAGGTCAGTCCCCAGTTCAAGGCCGACCGCGCGTTCTCCGCAGCGGGTCCGCCGGTTCGACGCGCCGATCCCCCGCTGACAGCCATCGCGAGGCCCGACGCGAGCCCTCCGATGAACGGGAACGGGATGAGGACCAGGAAGCCGAGCGCCCACGGGAGCAGACCGCGTGCCGGCGCGACCGCAGGGGGGAACTGCGCGGGGTGACCGGGAGCGGGATACGTCTGCGACGGATAACCGGGTCCTGGGTACGCCGGCGGGGCATACCCGGGCGGCACGGCAGCTGCCTGTTGACCGGGTGCCTGATACGCAGGTGCCTGGTACGCGGGGGCTGGGTATCCGGGTGCCGGGGTTCCGGGAGGCGGGTATCCCGGCGCCGGATATCCCGCGGGCGCCGTGGGGGCAGCGTATGTCTGAGCAGGCGGTGCGGGCGGCGCAGGGGGCACCGGCAGCGCACTCGGCGCCGGGGGCACAGATGGTGCAGGTGGTGCAGTCGACGCCGGGGGCGCAGGCGGCGCAGGCGGTGCAGTCGACGCCGGGGCCGCAGGTGGCGGCGGCGGAGCGAACTCGCCCGGCTCGGGAGACTCGGGGAGCGTCATCGTCGGTCACCTTCCGGCACATCCGAGCCGGGCGCGATGCCGGGTCCGGGAGCGGGCAGCGGGGAGATCGGCGCCGCCTCGTCGGCAGCGGGCGCCGCCGGGCCGGCCTCGGGGGCGGGATCGCCCTCCGGCAGCTGCGGTTCCGCGACGGGATCGGCGGGACGCGGCGGGACCACGGGCTCCGCGGGCTCGGGAGTCGCCGCACCGGGCGTGATCCGCTCGCCGTACCGCGGCGGCTCGTCGAGGTTCACGGGCGGCCGCACGGGCGCTGTCTTCGTCGCGCCGAGCACCTGACGGGCCTTCGCGAGCGATGCCGTCTGCACCGTGACCTCGTAGTGGTCGGCCGCGAACTGCGTGACGCTCGCGAAGTCGCGCCGGCGACGCACGATCGCGTAGGTGACGAGACTCAGGAGCATGCCGAGTGCGACGCCGATGAAGACGAAGCCGACGAAGAGCTGGATCGGCACCTCGGGGTTGCCGATCACGAGGATCGCCGACAGGAACAGGCCGATCAGGACGCCGTTGACAGCACCCGAACGCGCGGCCGCCGCATACCCCAGCTTTCCGGTCACACGCTCGACCGTGCGCACGCTCTGCCCGACGATCGCGATGTCCCGTGCCGGCACCTCCCCCGCGATCAGCTTCGACACCGTCTTCTGCGCGCTCTCGTAGTCGCGCGTCGAAGCGACCATCTCGCCGGTCTCGGTGCCGCTCGCGGGGCGGTTCAGCATACTCATCCGGCTATTCTTCCACGCGTACCGGTCGACGGCCCGAGGCGCGACCATCCCGCCCTCGACCGGACCCGCCGACTACTCTGGAGAAGTGAGCACACAACGGGTTTTCGCCGCGCGCCTGGCCGGGTGCGCCGTCTTCGACCCCCTCGGCGACCGGCTCGGCAAGGTCCGGGATGTCGTCGTCGTCTACCGAAGTACCGCGGCCCCCCGCGTGATCGGTCTCGTCGTGGAGATCCCGGGGCGACGCCATGTGTTCCTCTCGATCGGCCGGGTCACCTCGATCCGGTCCGGACAGGTCATCACCACCGGCCTGATCAACGTGCGGCGCTTCTCTCCCCGCGCCGGCGAGGTGCGCGTGCTCGCCGAGATGCTCGGACGGCGCGTGAGCTTCGCGGACGGCAGCGGCACGGCCGTCATCGAAGACGTCGCGATCGAGCCGAACCGCCTCGGCGAATGGGCGATCAGTCAGTTGTTCCTCCGCCGCCCGAAGACCAGCGCCTCGCCGTTCGCGAAGGGTCCGACCACGTTCGCCGCCTGGAGCGAGGTCGCCGAGCAGCGTGCACCGGGTGAATCGCAGTCCGCCGAGCAGCTCGTCGCCTCGTATTCGGAGCTGCACGCCGCCGACCTCGCCAACACCCTTCTCGATCTTCCGCAGCAGCGCATGATCGAAGTGGCCGAGGAGCTGTCGGACGACCGTCTCGCCGACGCCCTCGAGGAGATGCCCGAAGACGAGCAGGTGCACATCCTCGATCGTCTCGGCGACGAGCGCGCTGCCGACATCCTCGACCAGATGGAACCGGACGACGCCGCCGACCTGCTCGCCCAGCTGGCCCCGGACCGACTCGAACAGCTTCTCGAGCTGATGGAGCCGGAAGAAGCCGAAGACGTCAGGATGCTGCTGCGCTACGGTCCCGACACCGCGGGTGGCCTGATGACCCCGGAGCCGATCATCCTCTCGGCCGACGCCACCGTCGCGGAGGCGCTGGCCCTGATCCGCCGCCACGAGCTGCATCCCGCGCTGGCCGCCGCCGTGTTCGTCACCCTGCCGCCGTTCGAGACGCCGACCGGGCGTCTGCTCGGACTCGTGCACTTCCAGCGGATGCTGCGCTACCCGCCCCA
>NZ_JBLVOH010000141.1:3402-5135 GCF_053543675.1 Microbacterium umsixpiens | reverse complement strand
GAACGGCAGCGCCGCGATGATCGTCACATTCTGCAGCGACTTCAGCCCGCTCCCCTCCTCGCCGGTGACGAGTAGCACGGCCGCGATCACGCCGACCAGGACACCCCAGACGACCGCGACCCAGCGCGCCGGCTCGGGGCGCCCCTGCTGCGAGAGGGTGCCCATCACGAGCGAGGCGGAATCCGCGCCGGTGACGAAGAAGATCGCGATCAGCAGGATGAGCACGATGCTCGTGATCAGCGGGAACGGCAGGTTCTCGAGCACGCCGAACAGCACTTCCTCCGGCGGGTCGACGGCGAGGTTCGCGCCGTCCATCTGCTGCTGGATGGCCGTGGTGCCGAAGATCGCGAACCAGATGAGCGAGATGACCGAGGGCACCACGATGACGACCGACACGAACTGGCGCAGGCTCCGGCCGCGCGAGATCTTCGCGATGAACATGCCGACGAACGGCGACCACGAGATCCACCATGCCCAGTAGAAGATGGTCCAGCTCGACAGGAACGTCTGCGCGGCCTCGCCCTGCGATGCCGACCGGCCGATCATCTGCGGCAGGTCGCCGATGAACTGCACGGCGACCGAGGGGATCACGTTGAGGATGAGCAGCGTCGGTCCGACGAAGAACACGAAGAACGCCAGCAGCAGCGCGACGACGGCGTTGATGTTCGACAGCGCCCGGATGCCCTTGGAGACGCCCGAGACTGCCGAGGCGATGAAGCACGCGGTGAGCACGGCGATGACCGCGATGAGGATGCCGTTGCCGAGCGGGCCGGCGCCGCTGACGATCTCGACGCCGTGCCCGATCTGCAGGGCGCCGAGGCCGAGGGATGCTGCGGTTCCGAAGAGCGTGACGATGATCGAGAAGATGTCGATCGTGCGGCCGAGGGGTCCGGCCGTGCGGCCCTCGCCCAGCAGCGGGGCGAAGATCGACGAGATCAGCGGGGTGCGGCCGCGGCGGTAGGCGCCGTAGGCGATCGCACCACCGACGAGCGCGTAGAACGCCCACGCCTGCGGGCCCCAGTGGTACAGCACCTGCGTCTGCGCCGTGTGCATGGCGTCGAGGGTGCTCGCCTCGACCGTGCCCGGCGGCGGGCTCTCAAAGAAGGTGAGCGGCTCGGCCGCACCCCAGAACACCAGACCGATACCCATGCCAGCGGCGAACAGCATCGAGATCCACGAGAACATCGAGTACTCGGGCTCTTCGTCGTCGCGGCCGAGGGGGATGCGGCCGTAGCGGCTGAAGCCGACGAACAGCATGAACACCAGGATGATCGTGGCGATCGTCGTGAAGAAGAACCCGAAGTACTCCACCACCCAGCCGAGCACGGCCGATGTCGTGCCGGAGAGGTTGTCGCCGGCGAAGACGCCCCACGCGATGAAGGCGACCGTGAGCGCCACCGCGACGCCGAACACGAGTGCGTCGGTGCGGTAGGTGCGGCCGGTCTCCTCGACCGAGACGCCGGGCACGAGGGCCGGATGCACGCTGCGCGGCGGGACGGCCGCGATGTCGCGGACGATCTTCTTCGCGGCCTCGGTGGCCTTGGCCGGGAGGCGGTTCACGCCCGTGCCGACGACATCCGTGCGGGGGCGCGGCGGGGTGCTTCCTGCGGAGCGTGCGGGCGGCTTCTCGTCAGGGGTCTCCATGGCACACCATCCTGTCACGCGATATACCTGTCGCGTGCCCCGCCTACCGCGGGCCGCGCCCTACCGCGGGCCGCGGCGCCCGCCGCCCG
>NZ_JBLVOH010000141.1:0-3344 GCF_053543675.1 Microbacterium umsixpiens | reverse complement strand
CCCCCGCGACCGACGCCGGCGAACACCGAGTGCAGCAGCGGCAGGGCCGAGACGCAGATCAGGGTGATGCCCAGCGGAGGCAGCGAGGGGACGAGCAGGGCACCGCCCACGAGCAGCGCCGCGAACAGCACTCCCGAGGCGATGCGACGCGCGATGCCCTCGAGCCGATCGAGGCGGCGCTCGAGCCGTGAGGTGTCGAACGACACGTTGCCGTCGTCGATGCGGGTGATGATCCGGTCGATGCGGCCGGGCAGCTGCCAGGTAGTGCTCATCGTGTCCATCGCCTGCGTCGCGAAGGCCTGCACGATGTTGCCGCTCTCGTCGCGCAGCAGTCGGCCGGCATAGGGCTCAGCGGCATCCCACACGTTGAACGCCGGGTCGAGTCCGCTGCACATGCCGGAGGTCAGCGAGACCGCGCGGATGAGCAGCAGCATGTTCTCGGGCAGCTGCAGCGGGAGCGAGCGCACCATGTCGCCGAACTCCTCCGCGAAGTCGCGGAACTCCCGGGGATCGACCTTGCTGAGTTCGGCGAAACCCATGCCGCCGAAGCGGGCGAACAGCGCGCTCAGAGCACGTTCGAGCTCGTTGGTGTCGGCCGACGGCAGCAGGACGCCGATCTCCTGGGCGGCGGCGACGAGGCCGCGGCTGTCACGCCCGGCGACCGCGATGAGGAGCGTGCGCAGCCCGTCGCGGAGACTGTCGGGAACCTCGGCCATCATCCCGAAGTCGATGAACGTGAGCTGGAAGTTCCGCCCCGACTCGCCTGCGCCCGCGTGGACCGGCGTCACGAAGATGTTGCCGGGGTGCGGGTCGGCGTGCACGAAGCTGTGCGTGAACACCTGGTCGAACATGACCTCGGCGAACACCGCGGCGACCGCGGACGGGTCGATGCCGGCGGCACGCAGCGCATCCGTGTCGTTGATCTTGATCGCGGTGACGTCGGACAGCGTGAGCACGCGACGGGTCGACCGCTCCCACACGATCTCGGGAGCGGCGACGCGCGGGTCGTCGGCGAAGTTCTCGCGGAACCGCTCGGCGCTCGCGGCTTCGTGCAGGTAGTCGATCTCCTCGAGGCTGGTCGCGGCGAACTCCTCGACCAACGCGGGAGCATCGACCCGGTCGGCGACGAGGCGCACGCGGGTCAGCCAGCGGGCGACCCGGCGGAGCGCGGCGAGGTCGACCGCGACGATCCCGTCGATACCCGGCCGTTGCACCTTGACGACGACGTGGCCGAGTCCGGTGTCGGCCGCGTCGAGTGCCGAGAGCCGGGCCCGGTGCACCTGACCGAGGGATGCCGCCGCGACCGGAGTGTCGTCGAACCACGCGTAGGCGCGCTCGAGCGGGATGCCGAGTTCGGCCTCGGCGAGCGCGCGGATGGCCGCGGTGGGCACGGCCGGCACCTCGTCCTGCAGCCCCTCGAGCTCTTTCGTGATCTCGGGCGGCAGCACGTCGAGGCGCGACGACATGAACTGTCCGACCTTGATCATGAGACCGCCGAGTTCGACCGCGAGCACATGGAAGCGACGCGCGAACGTCTGCATCCGCTGCCCTCGTGTGCGCTCGGCGACCCGGCTCATGCCGAGCCGCGGGAGCACCAGCTCGAACCACCAGATCTTCAGGAACTCCCGGCCCGCGAACGACACGATGCGGCGGTACCTGGCGCGGTGGGCGCCCTGTGCCGCGGCATCCGTCATCGCGTGGTCCTCTCGCAGGCCCTCACCCGATGCCGCACTGCGCGGTCAGTCCTGCGCGAGGATCGAGTACAGCCTACGGCGGGCTTCGTCGAGGATCTCGATGGTCTGCTGCACCTGCTCGGGCGAACCGCTGCGACCGACCTGCGCTGCGGCGGCGGCGAGGTCGACGCCCGCCTTGGGCAGCGCGCTGAAGCGGGCGCTGTCACGGTGGCCGTCCTTGCCGGACGACTCCCACGGGGCCGGGGTCTCGGAGCTCTCGTCGGCGACGGCGCGGCCGGCCTCGGTGAGCGAGTAGGTCTTGCGGCCGTTCTGCTCCTCGGCCTCGATGAGTCCTTCATCGGCGAGCAGCTGCAGCGTGGGGTACACGGAGCCGGCACTCGGCTTCCAGGTGCCGCCGCTGCGCTCGGCGATCTCGTTGATGATCTGGTAGCCGTGCATCGGCTTCTCGGCGAGCAGGGAGAGCACGGCCGTGCGGACATCACCGCGGGCCATGCGCGAGCCGCCGGACGGGCGGGGCTCGAACGACTTGCGGAGCTGGTCCATCGCCTCGAAGATCGCGGATGCCGGACCGCCGGGGCCCGTGCCGAAGCCGGCGCCGCCGAAGAGGCCGCCGGGGCCGCCGTTGTTCCCGGAGCCGCTGGTGCCGCCGAACGGGTTGGAGGGGAATGCGTTGTTCATGATGACCTCCTGATGGGGTGAACGATACTCAACGATATGTCGTTCACCCTGAGGATGGGGTGGGAGTTTCAGGAGGGAGGGCGGCGCTCCCGATCTCAGTCCGAGCGCTCGACCAGGCGCGCGCCGAGGAGCGCGGCACCGGTGAGAGCCGCATCGATCCCGAGCTGCGCCGGGACCACGCGAGCCGCCGAGGGTCCGGGCATCGCGGCCGCGCGATAGGCCCGCCGCACCTCGGCCAGATAGGTCTCGCCGATCTCGGCGACCCCGCCGCCGACCACGATCACCTCGAGGTCGAGGGCGGCATTGGCGCTCGCGAGGGCGCGCCCGAGATGGTGCGCACCGTCGCGGATCACCCGTTCCGCCCGGGCGTCTCCGCGCAGAGCCGCCGCGTGCACCTCGCGCAGGGGAAGGCGCACCCCGGCCTCCTCGAAGAACGTCTGCTCCAGAGCGGGGCCGGAGGCCACGGCCTCCACGTGGCCGAAGCCGCCGCAGGGGCAGCGCCGCTCGGCGAGGTTCGGGGGCAGCGAGATCTCCATGTGCCCGATCGAGCCCGCGGTGCCGGTGACGCCGCGACGCAGTCCGTCCGCGAGAACGACGGCGCCCCCGATCCCGGTGCCGACCGCGACCATCAGCATCGCGTCCGCGCCCGCTCCGGCGCCCCGCTCGGCCTCGGCCACCGCGGCGGCATGCACGTCGTTGACCACCGCGACCGGGGCGCCGAGCGCACCCGCGAGGGCCCTCCGCAGGGGGAATCCGACCCAGCCGCTGATCGCATCCGTGGCCGAGGTGATCGTGCCGTCCGGCCCGACGACCCCGGCAGTCCCGATCCCGACCGCGTCCACCGGGTCGCCGCGGCGCACCGCGCGCACGGCATCCGCCGCCGCCTGCACGATGGCGGGACCGCCCGCGCGGGACGGTGTCGCGAGGGTGCGCACCTCGGTGGCCCTCTCGAGCCGGTCGCCGTCGCGCGCG
>NZ_JBLVOH010000140.1:3464-7891 GCF_053543675.1 Microbacterium umsixpiens | reverse complement strand
GCCCCGCGGTCCTGGAAGCCGGCGACCTGCGACTCGACCCCGCCGCCCACCGCGTCTGGCGAGGCGACACCCCGATCACGCTCACCGCGCGCGAGTTCTCGGTGCTCGAGTATCTGATGCGCCACCGCGGCCAGGTGCTGTCGAAGCGCGCGCTCATCGAGGGCGTCTGGGACGACGACTTCGACGGCGACCCCAACATCGTCGAGGTCTACGTCGGGCACCTGCGCCGCAAGCTCGACAAGCCGTTCGGCCGCGAGGCGATCGAGACGATCCGCGGTGCGGGCTACCGGCTGGCGGCCGACGGTGGCTAGTCGCAACTGGCGCTCGGTGCGCGGGAGGACCACGCTCGGGGCGACGGTCGTCGTCGCGGTGGCGTTGCTCATCGGCGCCTTCTCGTTCTACGGGGTGCTCAGCGCCAGCATCCACGGCAGCACGGAACGGGCGGCCGAGCAGCGCCTCGACGAGCTCGCCGAGCGCAGCGACGGACCGGGCCGCGGCGGGATCGACGCCCTCGAGGACGAGTTCGTGCAGCTCATCGGCGCCGACGGATCGGTGCGGGCGGCCAGCGAAGACGCCAGGGAAGCGCTCGGTGCCGCGGCCCTGCCCGTGTCCGACGACCCGCAGACGCTGACCGTCGACGGGGAGCGGATGCTCGTCGTCTCGGACGACCTCGATGACGACCAGACACTAGTGCTGGCCGTTTCGATGGATGACGACGCCGAGACCCTGACGACGGTCGCGACTCTGCTCGCCATCGCCGTGCCCCTGCTCCTGCTGCTCGTCGCGGTGACCACCTGGCTCGTGGTCGGCCGGGCGCTCCGACCGGTCGAGCGCATCCGCGAGAAGGTAGACGGCATCACCGCCGAGCGCCTGCACCGGCGCGTGCCGGTGCCCGAGACCGCGGATGAGATCGCGGCGCTCGCGACCACCATGAACGGGATGCTCGATCGACTCGATGCCGCGGCCACCGCGCAGCGACGCTTCGTGTCGGATGCCTCGCACGAGCTGCGCTCCCCCCTCGCGACCATCCGTCAGCACGCCGAGCTCGCGCAGGCCCACCCCGACGTGACGAGCATCGGCGAGCTCGCGGAGGTCGTCTCGGAGGAGGGGCTGCGCCTGCAGGGCATCGTCGAGTCCCTGCTGCTGCTCGCCCGCCTCGACGAGGGCGCGAGCACGCACGACGAGGCGGTCGACCTCGACGACATCGCGCTCGGTGAGGTGCGCCGGCTGCGCGCGGCCGGGTTCGATGTCGACGGCTCCGGCATCCAGGCGGCCAGGGTGAACGGCGATCCCCGTCTGCTCGGCCAGCTGTTGCGCAACCTCGCCGACAACGCCGTGCGGCACAGCCGCGGCCGGGTCGCGATAGGCGTGACCCCCTCGGGCGGTCACGTGTTCGTGACGGTCGAGGACGACGGCGCCGGCGTGCCCGCCGAGGAGCGCGACCGCATCTTCGAGCGCTTCGTCCGCCTCGACGAGGCGCGCAGCCGCGATGCCGGTGGCAGCGGACTGGGTCTCGCGATCGCGCAGGGCATCGCCGCATCCGCTCGCGGAACGCTCGCGGTCGACGACTCCCGCTGGGGCGGCGCCCGCTTCGTCGTCACGCTGCCCCTCGGCGGCTGAGCGCTGATCGGCCGTTCCTGAAGACCGCTTCAGGAGGCTTCAGGGAGGCTTCAGCGCCGGCGCGAGACCATCGGGACATGGACGACAAGACACCCACCCCGGACCAGACTCCCGACCAGACCCCCGCGAGCACCCCGGATGCGCAGACCGTTCCGGTCACCCCCGCTGCGGACGCGGCCACGCCGGCAGCCGGTGTCGGGCAGCACCCCACGTTCCCCGCGGCCGAGCCGGTCGCCACCCCCGCGGCATCCGCGCCGAAGCCCGGGCGCAAGCGTGCACTCCTCATCGGTGGCGGTATAGCGGCGGCCGTGATCCTCGCGGGCGGCGGTATCGCGGTCGGGGCGGCCATCGGCGATGAGTTCGGCGATGACGACGACCGGTCTTCGATGTCCGACGGCCCCCGTCACGACGAGGGAGCACCCCAGGGCGATCACGACGACGATCGACAGGACGACGACAGCACCTCGTCGAACGACCGCGGTCCGGTGACCGGCATCGGCACGGCATCGGCCGACGAGCTCATCGAGATCGCGGATGCCGCACGAGGCGCCGCCGAGGGCGAGGTCACGTCGATCGACGCGAAGCGTGACGGCACCTGGGAGGTGCAACTCACGACCGCCGACGGCACCGAGACCGACGTCCGCGTCGACGAGACCCTCGCCGCTTCCGTGATCGAGACGGATCCGGCCGACGGCGACGACACCGGTCCCGCGCTCACCCTCGACGACGCGACGATCCGCTCGCTGGTTGACGCCGCGCTCGCGGAGGCCGACGGCATGATCACCGACCTCGACGTGGACGGCGACGACGTGAGCCCCTACGACGCGTCGGTCCTCACATCGGACAACCGCTCGATCGACATCGACTTCAGCGCCGACTTCGCCGTGGTCGGGACCGACATCGACTGAGCCGAGGGTTTCGTCCTCGCGGCCGTCCTTCGACGCCCGATACTCCCGATGCCGCCGCCCCTCCCCCGAGGCGGCGGCATCGTCATGCGCCGGGGCGGACACGGCGACGGCTAGCATTCAGGGATGAGCACCTCCGGACCGATCGACGACATCTCCATCGGCGGCGAAGTGATCCGCCTCGGACAGTTCCTCAAGTTCGCCGGCCTCCTCGACTCGGGCGGCGACGCCAAAGAGGTCATCATCGACGGATACGTGACCGTCAATGGCGAGGTGGACCGACGCCGCGGACGCCAGCTGCGCGACGGCGACCTGGTGTCGTTCGAAGGCCGAACGGTGCGCGTCCGCCCCTGACGCGGGAGCTCAGCGGACGTCGCGCGGCAGGACCTTCGGCACGGTCACGACGATCAGGGCGATCAGCAGGCCGACCAGAGTCACATCGGCCACGATGTACGCGTAGTGCGCCCAGTTGGTCCCGGCGGCGGCGAGTCCCGCGATCACCAGGTCGCTGCGCTGATTCAGCACGGGGCGGATGACGGCGACCTCGACGACGTAGACGAGCCAGATCGCCCCGAGGATCCCCAGCGTCGCGCGCCCCGCCCGCGCGCGCAGGCTCACCACGGTGAGGACGATGAGAACCGCTCCCGCGAGCACGTTCAACGCCGTGAACACGAGTCGCCCGATGCCCAGCCCGATCGGGATCGTGACGCCCGGCGCCAGGAACTTCAGCGGCGCCTCCAGGAATGAGATGGCGATGATCGCGCCGAGCAGGAACGCCGGCAGCAGCAGACGGAGGGCCGTGGTCGTGCGTGCCATTCCCGTCACCGGTTCCCTTCGCCTGCAGATGGATCCGTGTCCGACGCTACGCCGACCTCTCGATCGAGGCGCCGCCGAGCACCGTGCTTAACCGCTGCTCACAACCACTCGAACACCTGCTCGATGAGGATTCCGACGCCGATGACGGTCATCGCGATGCCGGCGAGGCGGGTGACCAGCGAGCTCGCGCGCGGCCGGGTGCGCAGCAGGCGGCGGGCGAGCAGTCCGACCGTCGTGTAGACGATGGCGATGTTGAGCAGGTGCAGTCCGCCGAGCGCGAGCATCTGCGTCGTCGACGACCAGCCGTCCGGACTCGTGAACTGCGGCAGCAGAGCGAGCAGGAGCAGCAGCCCCTTGGGGTTGATGCCGCTCACTCCCGACCCGCGCAGGAACTGGGACCATCCGCCGGTCGCGATCGGCTCCCCGCTCTCGGTGATCGGCGCCGGGCGGCTGGCGAGCGTCGTCGCGCCGAGGAAGATCAGATAGAGCGCGCCGACCACGGTCAGGGTCGTGAGCGTGACGGGATACGCGGTGACGAGCGCGCCGAGCCCCAGCGCGACGGCGACGATTACCACCGTGTAGCCGGCGAGCATCCCGAGGATCGAGGGTGCGATCGAGCGGGCGCGCAGCCCGGCCGATATCGCGTACGCCCAGTCGGCACCGGGGGTCAGCGCGAGCATGACCGCGACCAGCCAGAACTGCATGACCAGTGCGATATCCATCGGTCCTCCTCAATCCGAGGAAGAGACTACGAAGGATCCCGCGAAAGGTGCTTCGATTCTTCGCGTGCTGGCGGCCGAATCCTGCAAGACTTGTCGCCATGGATGCACTTGACCGGGAGATTCTCTCGCTACTGCAGGACGACGGCCGGATGAGCGCCACGAACCTCGCTTCGCAGGTCGGTCTGAGCCTCTCGGCCTGTCATCGACGACTCAAGGAGCTGGAGCAGTCCGGTGCGATCGAGCGCTACCGCGCGGTGGTGGCCCCGAAGGCGGTCGGGCTCACGTTCGAGGCCATCGTGTTCGTGACGATCGGGCGCACCGACAAGGACACCATCGTCGCGTTCGAAGAGGCGGTCGTGGCCAT
>NZ_JBLVOH010000140.1:0-3443 GCF_053543675.1 Microbacterium umsixpiens | reverse complement strand
TCGGCCCCCCCGACTACATGCTGCGCATCCTCACCCGCGACATGAGCGCGTACCAGGAGCTCTACGACAGCACCCTCGGAGCGCTCCCCGGCGTGCAGCGGCTCACCTCGACCATGGTGATGAAGCGCCTCGGCGCCGACCGCGCGGTGCCGATCCCCTGACGGGCGGAGAAGCGTCACCGCACGCGGACGTGCCTATCGATTCCAGTGCCGAAGCTTGTCGGGGTTGCACACGATCCAGATGTTGGACAGCAGATGCGATCGCATCTCGGCCGTGAGCGCGGCGACGATGCGCTCCCCACGAACCAGCGTGAGGCCCGGCACACCGTTGATCGACGCGGTGGCGATGAAGGTCCCGGGCGTCATCAGCGCACGCAGCTCCGACGCGGCCGCCTCCGGCCCCGTCGCCGGCATCGGACCGGTCGGAACGTGACCGCCGCTGTCGATGACCACCACGACCTCCGGGTGGAGCAGCGCCCGGATCGCGTCCTCGTCCAGTGCGCAGAGTGCACTTCCGAAAGTCTCGATGGTGTCGGCATCGGCAGCATCATGACGGCGCCGGCGCAGCCACGCCGGGTAGTGCTTGCGGGTCATGCGGTGACCGCGTTGACGTGCCCGAGCTTCTGCGGACTCATCACCCAGAGCAGCTGCAGGATGCCCTCGCTCGACGTGGTCACCGTGACCATGGTCGTGACCTCGCCGTCCTCGACGAGGGTGGCCGCGGGCTGGCCGTTCACCTGCACCCAGTCGATCGTCTTCCCGATCCAGAAGTGGTGCGCGAACGCCGCGACGAACTGCGCCACGCGCCCGCGACCCACCACCGGGATGCGGGCGGCGAGCTTGGTGCCGTTGCCGTCGGTGTAGCTGACGACATCGGCCGTGAAGAGGGCTTCGAGCTCGTGGGCATCGCCCTTCTGGGCGGCCGTGAGGAACGCCTCGAGCAGCCGACGCTGCGCCACCGGGTCGACGTGGGCGTTGCGCGTGGACGACAGGTGCGCCCGTGCCCTGCTGACGAGCTGCCTCGCGCTCACGACACTGCTGGAGATCACCTCGGCGATGCGCGGGTACGGATAGTCGAACGCCTCGCGCAGGATGTACGCCGCCCGTTCGGTCGGGGTGAGCTTCTCGAGCGTCAACAGGATCGCGAACTGCAGCGCCTCCGCCCGTTCGGCGCCGAGCGCCGGATCGTCATCGGTGTTCACGGGCTCGGGAAGCCACGGGCCGATGTACGTCTCCCGCCGCGAATGCGACGACTGCAGCACATTGATCGAGAGCCGGGTGGTGATCGTCGTCAGAAACGCCACGGGTTCCTGGATCTTGCTGCGATCCGTGTTCTGCCAGCGGATCCACGTCTCCTGCACGATGTCTTCGGCATCGGCGACCGTGCTCAGCATCCGGTACGCGATGCCGAAGAGTCGTCGGCGGTGCGTGTCGAAGATCCGTACCGCCTCGTCGAGGTCGGCGGCCTCGCCGAATCCGCTGTCGGCCATCGTCACGCCCTTCCCCCTGTCTTCATCGGAGTCCTGCGACAAGGCGTCGGCCTTCTTCGTGAACCCAGGTATCGAGGGTCGTGGACGCGAGACGCAGCGGAGACCGAGGAAGCAGCAGGTCTCCGGAGATGTTGAAGCCCAGGGTAGTGGTCTCCGCGTCCTCGACGACATAGCGCGGGTCATGGTCGACGCGGAGTACCCGACGCACGAAGTCCGGCAGAGGCATCTGCTCGGGGCCGCCGAAGTCGACCGCGCCGCCGAGCGGATCACCCATCGCCAGGTCGACGAGCGCTTCGGCCACGTCGGATGCCGCGACGGGCTGCACCGCTTTCGGAGGAAGATGCACCGTGTCCTGTGCGGTGTTCCACTCGGCGATCTGCCGCGCGAAGTCGTAGAACTGCGTGGATCGGAGGATGGAGTGGGCGATCGGCCCCGACCGCACGAGGTTCTCCTGCACGCCCTTGGCGGCGAAGTAGCCGTCTTCCCCGGCGTGATCCGCGCCGACGATCGACAGCACGACGTGGTGCTTCACTCCCGCGCGCTCCTCCGCCTCCAGCAGACGCTGCGTCGTGGTCTCGAAGAACTCGCGTGCGGCAGCACCCGACACGTCCGGGGCGTTCGTGACGTCGATGACGGCATCCGCGAACTCGAGCGCCGCATCGAGGCCCTGCCCCGTGCGCGCATCCACGCCGCTCGCCGGCGCAGCCACCACGACCGCCTGAGCTCGACGTTCGAGTCTCTCGACGACCATCCGGCCCACTTGGCCGGTCCCACCCAACACGACGATCCGCATCTCGCTCGCTCCGTTCCTGGGTCCCGCGCCGTGCGCGCAGGGGATTCTCTTCAACAGTGACCGGACAGCACCTCGAAGTGTGACAACGGTCGGAGAACTTTCACGTGGCAGCCCGGATGCGCCGGCGTTCGTAGATCAGGGTCGCGGTCAGCAGGAGCGCACCGATGACGATGCCCGCGGTCTGGGCGGGCAGCTCGGAGACGGAGAAGACCCCGACGAGCGCCAGGGTCACGAGGGCACCGCCGAGTACGGCATTCACCGCGCCGACCATGCTGGCCATGGTGAACAGGAACGAGGAGCGCGCGTACCGCACCCCGAGCTCGCCGGACTGGGGCGTGTCGAGCGCGATCAGCTCGGGACCCCTCGGATGCAGACTGACGAAGTACTCGCGGATCCGCTCCATGCGTCGACGCGCAGTGATGTTCTCCACGCTCGTGTCGACGAGTCTCACGACCGTGAACCATCCCAGCGCGAAGATCGCCGGCAGGACGGTGAACGCGAGAATTCCGATCAGCGCGGGCGAGTTCGCGGCGAACCCGATGGCCACCAGACCGCTGGACAGGGTCGACAGGTAGATGGAGCTGCGCGTTCCCGCTTCGCTGATCGTCGAGCTCGCCGCCGACTGCAGCACGAACAGCTCCGTGCCGACCGCGCTGTTCAGGGCGGAGAGGTCGGGCGTCTCATCGGTCATGATTCGCGCCGTCGCTCGGCGTCGGTGAGGGAGAATGCCTGCTCGCTGATGGTCGACATGTTCACCTTCCGGGTCGTGGGGCGCGATATCGCGCTGTCGACAGCAGAGACCGGGTGGGCACCCCGGTTGTGACAAGCCTCGAGCGAACAGCCCGTCCGAGATGTCACAGGGCGACGTGGTTCGCGGTCACATTGGCGTCCGAGAAAAGATCAGGAGAAGCAGATGGAAAGCAGTCTCAGAAGCAAAGTCGTGCTCGTGACCGGTGCGTCGTCGGGGATCGGCTGGGCCACCGCCCTCGCCCTCTCTCATGAAGGGGCGATCGTGGTCGCGGCCGGTCGTCGCGCCGAGCGCCTGCAGACGCTGGTGAACGAAGCGCCGGGAGAGATGGTGGCCATGGAGCTCGACGTGACCGACCCGGATTCCGTCGACCAGGTCGTCTCCGCGGTCGTCGCCCGCTTCGGTCGGCTCGA
>NZ_JBLVOH010000139.1:0-3489 GCF_053543675.1 Microbacterium umsixpiens | reverse complement strand
GGTCACCGTTCCGACACGCCCGCTAACGTGGAGGGCATGGTCTTGTCTCAGCGCCGAGTGGGCGCTTCCGGTCTTCTCGTGTCATCCACCGGCCTCGGCTGCAACAACTTCGGTCGAGCGGGGACGGTGACCGAGACGCTCTCCGGCACGAGAGAGGTGATCGACGCGGCACTCGCCAACGGCATCACGTTCTTCGACACCGCTGACATGTACGGTGCCGTGGCCGGCGCGAGTGAGGCGCTGATGGGTGAAGCCCTCGAGGGGCGTCGAGACCGTGTGGTGCTGGCCACGAAGTTCGGCCAGGAACGGGACATGGGCTACGAGTTCCCCGCGGCCCGTGGTTCTCGCCGCTACGTCCGGCGGGCGGTGGAGGAGTCGCTGCGGCGGCTTCGAACCGACTGGATCGACCTGTACCAGCTGCATCTGCCGGACCCGGAGACGCCGATCGCCGAGACGACGGACGCCCTCGACGAGCTCGTGCGTGAAGGCAAGATCCGCTACTACGGGCACTCGAATTTCACCGGATGGCAGATCGCCGAAGCGGAGTTCACGTCCCGCGCGCGATCTTCGGGCAGATTCATCTCCGCACAGAACCACTACTCCCTGCTCGCGCGCGCGGCCGAACGCGAGGTGCTGCCGGCCGTGGAGAGATACGCCCTGGGCTTCTTCCCGTACTTTCCGCTGCACAACGGACTCCTCTCGGGCAAGTTCACGCGCGACGGGGGACCGGCCTCGAGCCGCATCATGTCCACGCGTCGCCATGTCTGGGAGAACGCGCCCTGGGATGCCATCGACACCTTCCGCGACTTCTGCGACGAGCACGGCATAACGATGTTGGAGGCTTCCTTCGGTTGGCTTCTCTCGCGGCCGGCGGTTTCCAGCGTCATAGCCGGTGCGACGACACCCGAGCAGGTAGAAGCGAACGCGGCAGCGGGTGATTCGTGGCGTCCGAGCGTCGAAGACGAGAAGATCATCGACGAGCTGTTCCCTCTGCCGGCCGACCCGGGCGCCCGGGTGTGATCGCGGTGCGGGGGAGTTCTACTACGATGTGTGAGTATCCTGCGGACGCCCGACCCGTCGCAGATCCATCGGAGGCAGCACGTGGCTGAGACGAAGACGCATCGCGTCACGGTTGCGCAGCGCGCATTGCTGCTGTCCTGGGCAGGGGTCACCGATCTCGGTCGTCGTCGAGAGACGAATCAGGATGCGTTCCTTGCGGAGTTCCCCCTGTTCGTCGTCGCGGACGGCATGGGCGGCCACGCGGGTGGAGAGATCGCGAGCCGCAGCACGGTAGAGCGGCTTCAAGCCGTCGTCTCCGCGGGCGATGTCAACGGTCCTGCGATTGAGAAAGCGCTCGAACAGGCGGTGGGCGACATCGCCGACCACCCCGAGACGACCGACGAGGGCACCGGTACCACTCTCACCGGCGTCTTCTTCGCGATCACGGGCGATCAAGCCCAGTGGGTGGCCCTGAACATCGGGGATTCCCGGGTCTACCTTCTTCGCGATGACCGCCTCGTCCAGGTCACGACAGATCATTCGGTCGTGCAGGAGCTGATCACGGCGGGCAAGCTCAGTCCCGAGGAGGCCGAAGGGCACCCGTACAGCAACGTGATCACGAGGGCGGTGGGTGCGAGCGAGCTCACGGCGCCGGACTACGTGACGATCGACGTGCGCGCCGGCGATCGATTCGTCATCTGCTCCGACGGGCTCACCAAGGAGCTCACCGATTACGGGATCCAGCACTTCCTCAGGGAGCACCGCGATCCGGGCCACAGTGTGGACGCCATGCTCGCCGCGGCGTTGGAGAATGGCGGGCGTGACAACGTGACACTCATCATCGTGCAGGTTGAAGACGAGGACGACTCGTCCTCCCCAGTCGAAGACACGACGGAGTAGCCGCGGGGCGCTGTGGACAGCGCCGTTCTCCGGAACGGCATGCGATCCACTGGACGCATGGAACCCCTCCCGATCGTGCTCCCGTCGGCCCCGGTGCCGTTGCGCCGTGCTCCACTCCCTTTCATGGCGGCGATCGTCCCGATAGCCGCAGGGGTCGTGCTCTGGCTGATCACCGGATCCGTGTTCGCGCTGTGCTTCGCCGCGCTGGGACCGTTGATGATCGTGGCATCGTTCGCGGACGCGGCGCGCAACCGGCGACGTGAACGTCGGCGCGGCGCTGCGCAGTCCGAGCAGGACTGGGCGGCGGCCGAGGCCGAACTCGTACTCCGCCACAGGGAGGAGCGTGAGACCCGGTGGCTCCGCCACCCCGATACCGCGGCGAGTCTCCTGCAGCCTCCCCTCCGTGGAGCGGAGTCGCCGGATAGTGCAACCGCCCTCGTGGTGGGGGCCGGGAGTGCGCCGAGCGGAGTCCGGTGCAGCGGGGGCGAAGACGGTCGTGGTCGTGAGTTCCGCGACCGTTGCGGAGTGCTCGACGACGCCCCGATCGTCGTGCCGCTGGGCGGAGGAGTGTGTCTGCGCGGCGCGCGGCCGGTGATCGTCGCCGCGGCGCGCGCGCTCCTGCTGCAACTGAGTCTTCGCTTCAGCGCGGCGCAGCTGTCGCTCGTGGGCGCTGAACTCCGCGAGTGCGGGCTGGACGCGCTGCCGCATGCGCGGCGCGCGCGCAGGGGTGGCTTCCGGGTCGGGATCGGGTCGGGCGACGCGATCCGGATGGATGCCGATGCCGTGGTCTGGTTGGCGCCGGCCGACGCCGAGGTTCCGGCGGGGATCACGACGGTGATCGACATCATCGAACCAGGACGTGCCCGGCTGCGCACCCCTCAGGGCACCGCCGTCGTCTCCGTCGAGTGCGTCTCACTCGCACAAGCGGGGATCATCGCTCGCGAGCATGTGTCGGCGGCCGGCGAGATCGATGTGCTTCCCGACTCCGTCGTTCTGCACGAGCTGGAGCAGCCACGCCCAGGCGACGGTCTGGCCGCCGCCATCGGTCGGAACGAGCACGGACAGCTGGTCGTCGACATCGTCGAAGACGGTCCTCACGCCATCGTGACGGGAACGACGGGCACCGGCAAGAGCGAGCTTCTGGTCAGCTGGGTCACCGCCATCTCCGCGGTCTACGGGCCGGACCGAGTGACATTCGTGCTCGCGGACTTCAAAGGGGGGACCGCATTCGAGCCGTTGCGCGGGTTGCGGCAGGTCGCAGCGGTCATCACGGATCTCGATGAGGGCGGTGCCCGGCGAGGCGTCTCCAGTCTCACCGCCGAGCTTCGCCGTCGGGAAGGCGTTCTCGCTGAAGCAGGCGCCCGGGACGTTCGAGAGGTCGGTATGCCGCGGTTGGTCATCGTCGTCGATGAATTCGCGGCGCTGCTGGCGGAGCATCCCGACCTGGGGGCTGTCTTCACCGACGTCGCCGCACGGGGGCGGGCGCTGGGCATGCACCTCATCCTCGGCACACAACGCGCTGCCGGAGTCGTGAGGGATGCGCTGGCGGCCAACTGTCCGCTCCGAGTCAGTCTGCGGGTCGGGGATGCC
>NZ_JBLVOH010000138.1:5333-22406 GCF_053543675.1 Microbacterium umsixpiens | reverse complement strand
CCGACCGCATCCGTACCGTTGACGGATGCCACGACGGCCGCCGGCGCGTCCGGGGAGCTGTACGTGCACGTCCTGGGCTCGGTCGCCCATCCGGGCATCTACGTGCTGGACCTGGACGCGCGCCTCGTCGACGCGCTGGCAGCGGCCGGGGGAGCCACCGATGATGCCGACCTGGCAGCGGTCAACCTTGCGAGGCTGCTCGAAGACGGCGAGCAGATCGTCGTCCCGGCCGTGGGCGCGGCGACCGATGCGCCGGGAGCGGGTCCTCCGGGCGACGACCGCGTCGACCTCAACACCGCGGATCAGGCTGCTCTGGAGACCCTGCCGCGCATCGGTCCGGCACTGGCGGAGCGGATCATCGCCTGGCGCGACGAGAACGGGCGCTTCGGATCCGTCGACGACCTGCTCGCCGTGCCCGGCATCGGCGAGAAGCTGCTCGCCGGCCTGCGCGACGGGGTCAGGGTGTGAAGGCGCGCGACCTCCGACTCCTCCCTCTTGTGCTGGCTGTCTGGGCCATCGCCCTGCTCTGCGTACTGATACCGGAGGCGGCCTGGTGGTGTGCGGCCGCCTGCGCTCTCGTGGCGAGCCTGGTGCTGACGATGCTCGTCCGGCGCCCGCGAACCTGGGTCTCGCGCCTGACCGGCGGTCTGGCCGTCGTGCTGCTCGCAGGAGCCGCCGCCACAGCCCTGGCCGTCGGTTTCGCCCTTCCCGCACGAGAGCAGGCGATGTCGTGGAACGGTCGCGTGGTCGAGGTGGCCGGCGAGATCACATCCTCGGCGTCGGTCGGTCGCGACGGGCGGCTCTGGTTCGAGGCGACCACCACGACGCTCGGGGCGCCCGGGCGAGCGGACACCTCGAACGCACCGGTACGCATCGGAGTGGACCCGGCCGACGGGTTCGACCTCGGCGCGCAGGTGCGCGTCGTCGGCGAGGCCTCCGCCACCGATGCGGGTGAGCGGTCGGCGCTCGTCGTCTTCGCGAACGATGCCGAGGTCGCCGAGCCCGCCTCCGGAGTGTTCGGTGTCGCAGCGGCCCTCAAGCACGCGTTCGTCGAGCGTTCATCACGGCTCCCCGAGCCCGGTGCCGGCCTTCTGCCGGGCCTCGCCGTGGGGGATACCCGGGCGGTGTCGATCGAGCTGAACGACGACATGCGCACCAGCGGTCTCAGTCACCTCACCGCGGTGAGCGGGGCGAACTGTGCGATCGTGGTCGGTGGGATCTTCTGGCTCGCCGCCCTGTGCGGTGCGGGGCGCGCGCTGCGGGTCGTCCTCGCGGTCGCGGGGCTGGCGGGCTTCGTCGTCCTCGTCACGCCGGAGCCGAGTGTCATCCGCGCAGCGGTCATGGCGTCGGTCGGCATGCTCACCGTGCTGCTCGGTCGCCCGAGTGCGGGAGCCGGCATGCTCTCGCTGTGCGCGGCGGGCATCCTTCTCGTCGACCCCTGGCTGGCCGCCACGCCGGGATTCGCACTCTCGGTCGCGGCCTCCGGAGCGCTGATCCTGCTCGCGCCTCCACTCGCGCGGGGGTTCGGCCGGATCATGCCCGGACCGGTGGCTCTCGCTCTGGCCGTCCCCTTCGCCGCGCAGCTGGCCTGCGGCCCGATCATCGCCCTGTTCGCCGAGCAGCAGTCGCTCATCGGCATCGCCGCGAACATCATCGCGGCGCCCGCGGCCCCGATCGCCACCGTCGTCGGGATGCTCGCATGTCTGGCCGCTCCGCTGCCGGGTCTCGCTGATCTGCTGGCGTCGTCGGCCTGGCTGCCGGCCGCCTGGATCGCGACGACGGCGACGACGACCGCCGATCTGCCGGGCGCACAGCTGTTGCTGCCCGCGGGGATCGGCAGCGCACTGCTCGTGGGTCTCGTGAGCGTGTGCATCGCGGTCGTCGTCATCAGATCCGGCCTGCAGAGCAGGGGAGCGGCGACGGGGCGTGGAGGACTCATCGTGCAGCGAGCCGCAGCCGCGGTTCTGATCGTCGTGCTCTCGCTCGCCGGCGCCCGTGTGGTCCTCGACGGACCGCTCGCCACGGCGACGACGCCGGAGGGGTGGGCGATCGCCGCGTGCGATGTCGGACAGGGCGATGCGCTGCTCGTGCGCTCGGCGACGAGAGTGGCGCTGATCGACATGGGGCCCGCCCCGGAGCCACTGGCGACATGTCTGCGGTCTCTCGGCATCGGACACATCGACCTGCTCGTCCTCACGCACTTCGACCTCGACCATGTCGGCGGTGTCGCCGCGGTGCAGGGACGGGTGGGCGCGGTCCTCCACGGGCCGGCGCTCGAGGAGGACGAACGACGTCTCCTCGCCGACCTCGCCGCCTCGGGTGCACAGGTCGACGAGGCGTGGGCAGGCCAACGCGGCGACCTCGGCGATGCCGCGTGGCGGGTGCTCTGGCCGGTGCGGGGTTCGGCCGCCTTTCCGGCCGGCAACGACGCGAGCGTGGTGATGGAGTTCGATGGGGGAGGAGTGCCCCGGTCGCTCTACCTCGGCGACCTCTCTGCGGCACCTCAGCGGATGCTGCTCCGCACTGCTCGACTCGGTCGCTACGACGTCGTCAAGGTCGCGCACCACGGCAGTGCGGACCAGGATGCGGGTCTCTATGAGGCCGTGCAGGCTCGCGTGGCGCTGTTCAGCGTGGGAGCGGACAACGACTACGGCCACCCGCGCATCGAGACGCTCGACCTCGTCTCGGCGACCGGGGCGCAGGCGCTGCGCACCGATCGGCAGGGACGCATCCTCCTCGCCACAGGCGACAGCGAGCTGCAGGTGTGGACGGAGAAGGTTGCACCATGAGCGAGCGGGCAGCGGTGTCGGCGACCGCCGGTAGTCTGGATCCATGGCAGCTTCGCGTCCCCCTTCCCGCGGTGGTGCGAAACCCACGAAGGTCCCCCAGGTCTCCTGGCGAGAGCCTCGTCCCGCTCCGCTTGTGCTCGTCTCCGGCCCCGAAGAGGTCTGCGCAGAGCGCGCGATCGCCGGCGTCCGCGACTATCTCCGCGCCGAAGACCCCGCTCTCGAGGTCAGCGATGTTCGGGCCGACGACTACGCGCCGGGAACGCTGCTGTCCCTCACCTCCCCGTCCCTTTTCGGCGAACCACGCCTGGTGCGTGTCTCGGGCGTGGAGAAGTGCTCCGATGCTTTCATCCAGGAAGCGGTGTCGTACCTCGACAACCCGCAGGAGGGGGCGACCGTCATCCTCCGGCACACGGGGGCGAGCGTGCGCGGCAAGAAGCTGCTCGATGCGGTCCGCGCCGGCACCGGTGGAGGCATCGAGATCGCCTGCCCGGCGATCAAGCGCGACGGCGACCGGGTCGACTTCGCAGCGGGGGAGTTCCGCACCGCCAAGAAGCGCATCGCGCCGGCGGCGCTCCGTGCGCTGGTCTCCGCGTTCGCCGATGACCTCACCGAGCTGGCGGCGGCCTGCCAGCAGCTCATCGGAGACGTCGAGGGCGACATCTCCGAAGAAGTCGTCACCAAGTACTACGGCGGGCGCGTCGAGGTGTCGGCGTTCGTCGTTGCCGACACGGCGATCGCCGGCCGCTACGGTGAGGCGCTGGTCGCGCTCCGCCACGCACTGTCATCCGGTGCTGATCCGGTGCCGATGGTCGCAGCCTTCGCGATGAAGCTCCGCACCATGGCACGGGTCGCCGGAAACCGCGAACCGAGCCGCCAGCTCGCCCAGCGCCTGGGTATGAAGGACTGGCAGGTCGACCGTGCCCGCCGTGACCTCGCCGGGTGGAACGAGCGTTCGCTCGGAATGGCGATCCAGGCCACAGCGCGCGCCGACGGTGAGGTCAAGGGTGCCGCCCGCGATCCGATCTTCGCGCTCGAGCGTATGGTCACGGTGATCGCCACTCGTCGACCGTTCGGCGAGGAATAGTCACGCGTCCTCGCTCCGCAGAACGCCGCGGATCACTGCCGAAGAACGAAGAAGGCCCGCCCCGAAGACGGGACGGGCCTTTCTCAGAAGCTTCAGCTCAGAGAGAAGCGACCTGCTTGGCGAGAGCCGACTTGCGGTTCGACGCCTGGTTCTTGTGCAGGACACCCTTGCTGACGGCCTTGTCGAGCTTGACGGCGGCCTTCTTCAGGCCGGCCTCGGCTGCGGCCTTGTCGCCGGCGGTGACTGCCGTGCGAGTCGTGCGGATGACCGTCTTGAGCTCGCTCTTCACGGCCTTGTTACGCTCGCGCGCCTTCTCGTTGGTCTTGTTGCGCTTGATCTGCGACTTGATGTTTGCCACGTGTGGACGCTTTCTGTACAGGAGTGTTCGGAATGCCGGCAGCAGAAGAGGGCTGCTGCACGGCGGTCGTGAGGGAAGAACCCACACGCAAGCCAAGAGTCGAGTCTACCAGCAGAGGGGGTGTAGACGCGAAACGGCCGACGGATTGCGAAACTCCGTCGCGGATGTCGTGGTACTGGGTGCAGAATCATCACTATCCCGACACCGCTGTCAAGGAGCCAGATGACCCCCGAACGCGTTCCTCCGTCCGTGCCCGCAGGCCTTCGCTGGTCCGGCGCGACCTCCGCCTTCCAGATCGAGGGGTCGCGTCCGACGGGAAATACGGGACGCTCCATCTGGGACGACTTCCTCGAGAGGCCCGGCGCGATCATCGACGGATCGACGGCGGATCCGGCCTGCGACAGTTACCGGCATCCCGAGGCCGATGTGGCCCTCGCCGCGGGGTTGGGACTCGACCGCTATCGGTTCTCGATCCCTTGGGCGCGCGTGCAGCCGGACGGCAGAGGTGACGGTGACAAGACCGCCCTCGACCACTACTCGCGGCTGGTCGACCTTCTGCTGGAGGCGGGGGTCGCTCCGTTCCCGACCCTCTTCCACTGGGAGATGCCGAGTGCGGTCGAGGCCGACGGCGGCTGGCTCGAGCGCGACACCGCCGAGCGCTTCGCCGACTACGTGACGATTGTGGCCGACCGCCTCGGTGATCGCGTGCGGCAGTGGTACACCCTCAACGAGCCGGCCATGACGACGTTGCAGGGATACGCGGTCGGCGCACTCGCGCCGGGGAGGCAGCTGCTCTTCGGCGCGCTGCCGACCGCCCACCACCAGCTGCTCGCCCATGCCCGCGCTGCCTCCGTGCTGCGGGAGCGAGGCGCCTCCGCCGTCGGGCTCGCGAACAACCACACGTGGGTGCTTCCGCTGCACGACACAGCCGACGACCACCAGGTGGCCGCGCTCTACGACCTGATCCACAATCGGGTCTTCAGCGAGCCGCTCCTCACCGGCACCTACCCGGACCTGGAGTCGCTGGGCCTCCCGCCGATGCCGGTGCGCGACGGGGACCTCGAGGAGATCGGCGGCTCGATCGACTTCTACGGCATCAACTTCTACAACCCCACGACCGTGACGGCTGCCGCGGAGGGGAGCGCCGTGCCGTTCGACATCGTGCCCACTCCCGGCGCCCCCGTCACCGGCTTCGGCCCCGAATGGCCGATCGTGCCCGGAGCCCTGCGCGACTTCCTGCTCGACCTGCACGTGCGACATCCAGATCTTCCGCCGGTCATCATCGGTGAGAACGGAGCCTCGTTCCCGGAACCGCCACGCGCCGGCCGCGTCGACGACACGGACCGGATCGCGTATCTGGCCGGGCACCTCGCCGCCGTCGGGGAGGCGATGGCAGCCGGAGTCCCCGTGGAGGAGTACACGGTGTGGTCACTGCTCGACAACTGGGAGTGGGCCGACGGCTACACCCAGCGGTTCGGGCTCGTCCACGTCGACTTCGAGACGGGGGAGCGGACGCCCAAGGCCTCCTACGACTGGTATCGCGACGTCATCGCGAGTGCGCGCGCAGCGGCAGCGACGGCGGTGGGGAGATGACCGAAGTCACCGGCACGCGCACCGTTCGAGCGGGAGCACGATGGATGTCGCTGTTCACGCTGGCGTGGCTCGCGATCTGGACCGTGCAGCTCACGCCGGTGCAGCTGCTCCTTCCCCTGCAGCTGGATACGCCGGAAGACGACTGGATCCGCGGCGTCGTCTCCTCCGGCCTGGTGCTGGGAATCGGCGGTCTCGCCGGCATCATCGCCGGTCCCGCGGCCGGGGCGCTCTCCGATCGTGCGGCGGCGGGGCGCCACCGTCGCCGTCCCTGGGCGCTCGGCGGCGTTCTTGTCACCGCGGTCTGCCTCGTCCTGACCGGATACGCGGAAGGTCCCTGGGCGGTCGGCGCGGGGTGGGTGGGTGTGTCGATCGGCGTGGCCGTCTCCTCCGCCGCCTTCACCGCTCTCATCGCCGACCAGCTGCCGTCCACGCAGCGCGGTGCGGCCTCGGCGGCGGTCGGTTCCAGTCAGGCCGTCGGCATCGTGCTCGGCGTCGGGCTGGTCGTCCTCCTCGGGCTCGGCATCCGCGACGGCTACCTGCTGCTCGCCGGCGTGATCGCGGTCATCGGATCGGCAGCCGCCCTGCTCCTGCCCGACCCGCCGAGTGTCGAGGCGATGCGCCCGAAGACGGTGGGGCGCCGCCGGCTGGCCTCTCTGCGCGATCGGGATTTCGCCTGGATGCTCTCCGGCCGACTGGTGACGAACATCGGCAATGCGCTCGGGACGGCCCTGTTCCTGTTCTTCCTGCTGCACGGGCTCGGCCAGCCGAGTACGGTCGCCCAGGACAACCTTCTGCTGCTCATCGTCGTGTACACCGTGTTCGTGGTGATCGCCTCGGTGGTCACCGGCATCGTCTCCGACCGTACGGGGAACCGGCGCACGCTCGCGGTCGCCGCGACGGTGGTGCAGGCGGCATCCGGTGTCGCGATCGCGCTCGTGCCGACGTTCGAGATGACGATGGTGGCCGCGGCTCTGATGGGCCTCGGTTACGGCGCCTTCTCGACGGTGGGGCTCGCGTTCGCCGCCGATCTGCTGCCGGATGAACAGGACCATGCCCGCGACCTCGGGATCGTGAACGTCACGGCCGCCCTCGGCCAGCTGATCGGACCGGTGCTCGGGGCCGCGCTGGTCGCTCTGGTCGGCGGGTTCTGGCTGGTGTTCGTCGCGGCGGCCGTGCTGTCTCTGGTCGGGGGACTGCTCACGGCGTTCGCGCGGGAGCCGAAGCGCTCATGACGGCTCTGTTTCCTGCTCCACCGTCGCGATCGCGAGCTGCAGCACCGCGTTGAAGATCCGCGGCCTCATGGCTGTGACCAGATGGGTCGTTCGGGGGACGATGATCAGCTCGGCGTGTGAGGCGAGACGACGGAAGAGTGTCTCGTTCAGACGCAGCTGGTCGTACTGACCGTTCACGAACCAGAGGGGGATCTTGATGCGGGGGACCGCGGCGGCGACGTCGAGGGCTGCGAGGCTGCGGAGCGCGGCATCCTGCGTGTCGAGTGCGTAGCCGCCCGCGGCGAAGTCTGACCGTGTCTCGGCGGGGATGGTGGCCTGGAGCATCCGCGCGGTGAGCCACATCCCGCGGTCGGGGAGCGAGTCCACGGCCCTGGCGAAGAGCCGATAGGCACGCAGGCCCGCGCCGGAGGGGAGCGAGGTGCACGCGGCCGCGACCAGTCCGGCGACCGGCGGCGTCTCCGCACCGCCGACGTAGGCGAGGCAGAGGAGCCCGCCCATCGAATGCCCGACGAGCACGACGGGCCCCTTCTCCGCCGCAGCGCGAACCGCGGCATCGATCGTGTGCAGCGCCTGATGCAGCGTGAAGTCCTCGCTCATCCGGGTGCCGTGTCCCGGCAGGTCGACGGCTGTGGCGGCGTATCCGTGCGCTTCCAGATAGGCGAGCTGCGCGCGCCACATGGTGGCGGACGTGCGGATGCCGTGCACGAGGACGATCTGTGCGCTCACGCGTTCAGCTTAGGATCTCGGCGTCTGTGCCGAGACCCCGCGTCACAACAGCAGGCCGGCGGCCGTGACGCCGAGAGCCACGGCGAGGGCGAGAGCGAGGAGAGGCAGCCACGCGAAACCTACGGTTCGTGATGACGTACCCGTCGGCGCTCGCCCGACGTCATCACGCGCCCGGTCGATCGCCTCCACGACACCGACGAAGGCGCGGGAACGGTGCGTCGTCGACGCATCGGCTTCCCGATCCCGGCGCGGCTGGACGGTGGGCGAACCCCAAGCGCGGATCGTGGTGCCGTCGGTCAGCTCGACGACGAGCTGATAACGCACGTGGAGCTCGGCCACCTCGTGCCACGGGATCGTGTGTGTGCGGATGACGTTGACCACGGTGAGCGTGGATGGCGCGACGATGAGGCAGGGCCGGATCAACAGCATCCAGCACACGAGCAGTACCACTCCCATCCAGGGGAGGGAGAGGAGCACTATCGCCCACTCCGCGCGAACGGCCGCATCGATGAGCAGGTAGGCGAAGAGCGCTGCCAGAACACCGCTGATCCACCAGCCCGATGCGCCGCGGATGACGATGCGGTCAGTGCCGCGGGTGCTCACGCCGTCACCACGGATCACGCGGTCTGCAGGATGTCCTGCTCCGCCCAGTGGCAGGAGACGTCGCGTCCTTCCACGGGGCGCAGCTCGGGAGAGACCGTCTCGCATTGGGCCTGCTGTTCCGGAGGCAGGATCGCGTAGAGCGGGCACCGGGAGCGGAACGCGCACCCCGTGATCGTCTCGGTCGGCGACGGGAGGTCTCCGGAGAGGAGGATGCGCTCGCGCGTCCTCTCGATCTGCGGGTCGGGGATCGGCACGGCCGACAGCAGCGCGCGCGTGTACGGGTGGCGCGGGTTGCTGAAGATCGCATCGACGTCGCCGTACTCGATGATGCGCCCGAGGTACATCACGGCGACGTCATCGGCGATGTGCCGCACCACGGCGAGGTCGTGCGCGACGAACAGGTACGAGAGCCCCAGCTGCTGCTTCAGGTCTTCGAGCAGGTTGATCACGCCGGCCTGCACCGAGACGTCGAGCGCCGAGACCGGCTCGTCGAGGACGAGGATCTTCGGTTCGACGACGAGCGCACGCGCGATTCCGATGCGCTGGCGCTGACCTCCGGAGAACTCGTGCGGGTAGCGACGGGCATAGCTCGGCTCGAGACCGACGAGCTCGAGCATCCGGCGCACGCGGCGCGAGATCTCCTTCGCCGGCACGTCGTGCACGGTGAGCGGTTCGCCGATGAGTTCTTCGACGGTCATACGCGGATCGAGCGAGGCCGCCGGGTCCTGGAACACGATCTGGATGTCGGTCCGGAGCGCGCGACGCTGTGAAGCGGAGAGCGTGGCCGTGTCGATGCCGTTGACGGAGACGCGCCCCGACTGCGGCTGGGCGAGTTCCATCACCTCCATGACGGTGGTCGACTTTCCGCAGCCCGATTCTCCGACCAGGCCGAGGGTCTTGCCGCCGTCCAGCTCGAAGCTGACGCCGTCGACCGCGCGGACGGTGCCGATGCGGCGGCGGAAAACGGTGCCCTTGGTGAGCGGGTAGTGCCGCTTCAGGTCTTCGACCTTGAGCACGGTGCCGCGGGTCTCGACCTCGCGGACGACCTCTTCGACCGGGGCAGGCGGGGAGAAGACCTCGTCGCGGGGGAGCCGGCCGTCGACGATCTCCTCCGCACGGATGCACGCCGCGGACTGCAGCGGTGCGACGGGGACGAGATCGGGTTCGATGTCGTGGCACGCCGAGATCACGGCGGGGCAGCGATCGGCGAACGGGCAGCCGGTGGGCACCTCGGTCAGCAGCGGCGGACGTCCCTCGAGCGGGACGAGACGTTCGGAGGCCCCGTTGGCGATGCTCGGCATCGAGCGCAGGAGTCCGATCGTGTACGGCATCGCCGGACGTGCGAACAGTTCGTCGACCGGTGCGGTCTCCACGATGCGGCCCGCATACATCACGGCCACGCGATCCGCGTTGCCGGCGACGACGCCGAGATCATGCGTGATGAGCACCACGGCAGCGCCGGTGATTTCCTTCGCCTTCTGGAGCACATCCAGGATCTGGGCCTGGATGGTGACATCCAGTGCCGTCGTCGGCTCGTCCGCGATGATCAGCTTCGGATCGTTCGCGATGGCGATCGCGATCATCGCGCGCTGGCGCATGCCGCCCGAGAACTCGTGCGGGAACGACTTCACCCGTCGGCGCGGCTCCGGGATACCGACGATGTCGAGCAGCTCGACCGCGCGGGCCTCCAGAGCCTGGTTGCTGAGCCCGGGCTGGTGCAGCTTGAGGCCCTCGATGATCTGCTGACCGATCGTGTAGACCGGCGTCAGTGCCGAGAGCGGGTCCTGGAAGATCATCGCGATGTCGGAACCGCGCATCTTCGACAGCTGCCGGTCGGTGGAGCCGAGGAGCTCGGTGCCGTCGTACGTGATGGAGCCCGAGACGTTGGCGGTGCTCGGGAGGAGGCCCATGACCGCCATCGACGACACGGACTTACCCGAACCGGACTCACCAACGATGGCCAGGAACTCTCCCCGGTTGACCTCGTAGTTGACGCCGCGCACCGCGTGGACGGTGCGGGCCTTCGTCTCGAAGGTGACGTTGAGGTCGCGGACGCGAAGCAGGGGTTCAGGCACGGTTGTTCTCCGAGGTCGGGTCGACGGCGTCACGCAGGGCATCTCCGAGCAGACTCGACGCGAGCACGGTGGCGACGAGGATGATCGCCGGCGGGATGAAGAGCCAGGGACGGGTGGTCGCCGCGGCGCTTCCCGCAGCGAGCAGCGTGCCGAGCGACACGTCGGGCGGCTGGATGCCGAAGCCGAAGTAGCTGAGTGTGGTCTCGGCGAGGATCGCGGCGCCGACACCCAGCGTCGCGTCGATGATCAGCAGCGATGCCACGTTGGGGATGATGTGGCGGCGGATGATCGTGAAACCGCCGACGCCCATGAAGCGAGCCGCCTTGACGTAGTCGCGTTCGCGCAGCGACATGGTCTGCCCGCGGATGACTCTCGCGAGCACCATCCATCCGAAGAGGGGGAGGAACACGACGAGCGCGACCCAGGCCAGGTCCTTGAAGAGCGGGCTCAGCAGCACCAGGATGTAGAAGCTCGGCAGCACGAGGAGCAGGTCGATGATCCAGACGATCACCCGGTCCCATACACCGCCGACGTACCCGGCGATCGCGCCGACGAGCCCGGCGATGAGTGCCGTGACCGGTCCGACGATGAGGCCGATGAGCAGGGACTTCTGCAGACCCGCCATCGACTGGGCGAAGATGTCCTGCCCGATCGTGTCGGTGCCGAACCAGTGGTCGAGGCTCGGCCCCTTGTTGAACGCGAGATAGTCCTGGTCGGTGGACGACCACGGGTAGAGCAGCGGTCCGACGTACGCGAGCAGGAACATCAGCACGAGCACGCCGGCGCCGATCCAGGCTCGCTTGGTCGAGAACGTGCGGACCAGGATCAGCCGCCACCGGGGGATCGAGGGAGATTCCTCGTTCTCCGGCTCGAGCGGTGGAGCGTCGAGCTGTGTGGGATCGAGCGTCATGTCACATCCTCACTCGGGGGTCGAGGGCCGCGTAGAGGACGTCGGCCAGCGTGCCCGCGATGAGCACCAGGATCGCGGCGAACAGGATGGATCCGGTCGCGGCGTTGATGTCGTTGTTCGACACGGAGTCGATGAGGTATTCGCCCATGCCGTGCCAGCTGAAGATCTTCTCCGTCACGGCCGCGCCCGCCAGGATGGTGCCGAACGAGTAGGCGAAGAAGGTCGACATGGGGATCAGTGCGACGCGCACGCCGTGACGCATGATGGCAGATCCGCGGGTGCGGCCCTTCGCGCGTGCCGTGCGGATGAAGTCCGAGGACAGCACGTCGAGCATCGCGCTGCGCTGGTACCGGGAGTAGGAGGCTGCCGCGGTCACGGTGAGCGCGATCGTGGGCAGCAGCAGATGCGCTATTCGATCGCCTATGACGGGCCAGAACCCGGTGACCCCGACGCTGTACTCGCCGGTGAAGTTGATGAGCTGCTGACCGGACGCGTTGTTGACCCAGGTCGCGCCGATCATGAGGAGTACCGCGATCACGAAGATCGGCGTCGCGAGAACGGTGAAGGACGCGTAGGTGATGATCTGATCACTCGCGCGGTACTGGCGGATGGCTCCCCATACACCGAGCAGGATGCCGAAGATCGCGCCGAGGATGGAGCCGATGATCAGCAGTCGGAGGCTCGTGCCGGCCCGTTCGATGATGTCAGCCGTCACCTCGGTGCTGCGAGTGGAGATTCCGAGGGAGCCGGTCGTGACGAACTGGACGAGCCAGTCCCACATGCGCTGCAGCAGAGAGACGTCAGGATTGACGCCCATCTTGTCGAGCGCGGCGTCGATGCTGGACTGCGGGACGGGGGGATTCTTGCCGAGGAACCGTGCCGCCGGCTGAAGTGTGGTGGAGACGAGGGCGTAACCGGCCAACGTGGCGATGACGGTGAGGATGAGATAGTTCACCAATCGCTTGGCGATGAATCCGATCATGGAGCTCCTTCGGCGCGGGATCGCCGCGCACCCGACATCTGTTGCGGCCTCGCTACTCTAGGCACCCGAGTCCGTCTTTCCAAATGCCGGCATATCGCTCCCGGCTCCTCATGTTGCCACCTGCGCGGTGGCCGAAGCGGCGCGACGCGGTGTCACGCCCGATGCGACCCCGTTTCGGTAGTGCGATGTCGCGGTTTGAACGACAACTAGGTAACGATCCGGACAACACGGGCCTGGCATGCCGGTATACGGGGACATCATCGATGATGTTGCTCCATAGCCGGTCGCTGTGTTTCGGTCTCCGGTTCGGACGAGTCCTGTGCAGTCTGCACGAAACGATAGAAGGGGGAGATCGATGAAGTCGAACTCCAAGAAATGGGCGGGCCTCGCCGGGATCGCCGCGGTCGCGCTGGCGCTCTCTGCGTGCGCGCCCGCCACGAACGGCGGAAACGAGGGGGACGGCGGTTCCTCGCCCGAGGCGCTTCCCGGGACCGGCTGGGTCGCCGCAGACCGCGACGCCGTCAAGGACGGCGGCACGCTCAACCTGCCGCTCGACGAGACGCCGGCCAACTGGAACCTCTACAACCTCGATTCCGGCACCGTCGACGACAACACGATCGCGAGCCTGTTCACCCCCGGTTTCGTCGTCGTGAACGAGGACGGCAGCTGGGAAGCCGACCCGAACTTCGCCACGTCGGTCGAGCTCAAGAGCGAGGACCCTCAGGTCGTCGAGGTCAAGATCAACCCCGACGCCGTCTGGTCCGATGGCACTCCCATCGGTGTCCAGGACTTCCAGGGCCAGTTCAACGCCCTGAACGGCAAGAACGAGGCGTACGCCCCGACGTCCACCAACGTCTGGTCCGACATCGCCTCCGTCGAGGCCGGTGAGAACGACCAGGATGTGCTGATCACGTTCGCGAACAAGAACGCCGACTGGCCCTCCATCCTCGGCACCGGCACGATCTACCCTCGTTGGCTCACGGAGACGCCGGAGAGCTTCAACACCGCGTGGGCGAACGGTCCGTTCGCTGCTGACGGTTCGACCTACGTCTCCGGCGGTCCGTTCATCGTCAGCAAGTTCGACGCGACCGGCAAGACCATCACGTTCGAGCCGAACCCGACGTGGTGGGGCGACAAGCCGAAGCTCGACACGATCAACTACAAGGCGACCGACCGGTCGACCGTCGGCCAGGCGTTCGCCAACAAGGAGTTCGACGCCGTTCCGATCAACTCCAGCGTCGACACGCTCGAGTCCGCGAAGGCGCGCTCCGACTCCGAGATCCTGAACTCGAAGGGTGTGACGTACAGCCACGTCACGCTCAACGGCACCGCCGGCGTGTTCGAGGACGTCGAGGTCCGTCAGGCCTTCGCGAAGTCGCTCGACCGTCAGATCATGGCTCAGGCCGTCATCGAACCGCTGGGTGTCGAGCCCGAGGTCCTGAACAACCTCATCTTCCTCAACGGCCAGAACGGCTACGAAGACGACGGTGCGGACATCGCGTTCGATGTCGACGCCGCGAAGAAGCAGCTGGAAGACGCCGGCTGGGTCGAGGGCGACAAGGGCATCCGCGAGAAGGACGGCACCAAGCTGACCGTTCGCCTCGTGATCCCCTCGGAGACCCCGAACTCGGCGATCCTCTCGCAGCAGATCCAGCCGATGGCCGCCAAGGCGGGCTTCGACGTCAAGATCGACACCGTCCCGTCGGCCGACTTCTTCACGAAGTACATCACGACCGAGACGCGTGACTTCGAGGCGACGATCTTCGCGTGGCAGGGTACGCCGTACCCGATCTCCTCGACGGAATCGATCTTCAACCCGGCCGACTCGGGGCAGAACTTCCCCGGTGTCGCGGATGAGCGTCTGGACGATCTGTGGGCGAAGGCCAACGCCGAGCTCGACCCCGAGGCGCGCCTCGAGATCGCGAAGGAGATCGACAAGATCATCATGGGCGAAGCTGTGACGATCCCGCTCGCGGCACGACCGAACCAGTACGCGATCGCCGACGGCCTCGTGAACTACGGTCCCTCGCAGTTCGAGTCGGTCACCGGCGCGAAGTTCTGGGAGAACGTGGGCTGGGCCAAGTAAGCCCCGTTCGCACCCCACACTGGGCGGTCCCTTCGGGGCCGCCCAGTGTGCTTTCCCCGGCACAGCAGCGCGCGAATCGGGGATTCACACCGCCTGACCGTAGAATCGAGGGGACATGTCCCCACGCGCTCTCACACCTCTTCAGCCTGCCTCGACGCCGGCTGCGCAGATCCGCAATTTCTGCATCATCGCCCACATCGACCACGGCAAGTCCACCCTCGCCGACCGGATGCTCCAGATCACCGGTGTCGTCTCGGATCGCGACATGCGGGCCCAGTACCTCGACCGGATGGACATCGAGCGCGAGCGCGGCATCACGATCAAGAGCCAGGCCGTGCGCATGCCCTGGGAACTCGACGGCCAGACCGTCGCCCTGAACATGATCGACACCCCCGGCCACGTCGACTTCACCTACGAGGTATCGCGCTCGCTCGCGGCCTGCGAGGGTGCGATCCTGCTCGTGGACGCGGCGCAGGGCATCGAGGCCCAGACGCTGGCGAACCTCTACCTTGCGCTGGAGAACGACCTCCACATCATCCCGGTGCTCAACAAGATCGACCTGCCGGCGGCCGACCCCGAGAAGTACGCGAAGGAGCTCGCATCCCTCATCGGCGGCAAGCCCGAGGACGTGCTCCGCGTCTCGGGCAAGACCGGCGTCGGCGTCGAGGAGCTGCTCGACCGGCTCGTCAAGGAGATCCCCGCCCCGAAGGGCGACGCGGACGCGCCGGCGCGCGCGATGATCTTCGACTCGGTCTACGACGCCTACCGCGGTGTGGTCACCTATGTGCGCATGGTGGACGGCAGCCTCTCGCCCCGCGAGCGCATCCAGATGATGTCGACCGGAGCGAATCACGAAGCGCTCGAGGTCGGTGTGTCGAGCCCGGAGCCGACCCCGACCAAGGGACTCGGGGTGGGCGAGGTCGGCTACCTGATCACGGGTGTGAAGGACGTGCGTCAGTCGAAGGTCGGCGACACGATCACGACGTCGCGCAAGCCCGCGTCCGAGGCGCTTCCGGGGTACACGGACCCCAAGCCCATGGTGTTCTCGGGTCTGTACCCGATCGACGGCAGCGACTACGCGGAGCTGCGTGAGGCGCTCGACAAGCTGAAACTCTCCGACGCCTCGCTCGTGTACGAACCGGAGACCTCGGTGGCCCTCGGCTTCGGCTTCCGCTGCGGATTCCTCGGTCTCCTGCACCTGGAGATCATCACCGAGCGTCTCGCGCGAGAGTTCGACCTCGACCTCATCACCACCGCGCCCAGCGTGATCTACGAGGTGCTCACGAGCGACACCGGCGAGACCGTCACCGTGACCAACCCGAGCGAGTACCCGGATGGGCGCATCGGCTCAGTCTCGGAGCCGATGGTGAAGGCGGCGATCCTGCTGCCCAAGGACTACGTCGGCACCGTCATGGAGCTGTGCCAGTCCCGCCGTGGAACGCTGCTCGGCATGGAGTACTTCTCGGAGGAACGCGTCGAACTGCGCTACAACATGCCGCTCGGTGAGATCGTGTTCGACTTCTTCGATCAGCTCAAGTCGAAGACCCAGGGCTACGCGTCGCTCGACTACGAACCGTCCGGGCAGCAGGAGGCCGACCTGGTCAAGGTCGACATCCTCCTCCAGGGCGAGAAGGTCGACGCGTTCAGCTCGATCGTCCACCGCGACAAGGCCTACGCCTACGGCACGATGATGGCCGAACGCCTGCGCAAGCTCATCCCTCGCCAGCAGTTCGAGGTGCCGATCCAGGCCGCGATCGGTGCGCGCATCATCGCCCGAGAGACGATCCGCGCGATCCGCAAGGACGTGCTCGCCAAGTGCTACGGCGGTGACATCACCCGCAAGCGCAAGCTCCTCGAGAAGCAGAAGGAGGGCAAGAAGCGCATGAAGATGGTCGGTCGCGTCGAGGTCCCCCAGGAGGCGTTCATCGCCGCGCTGTCGGGCGACGTCGAGGGCAAGGACAAGAAGTAGCACGTGCCGCTACCGGCCTACGAGCGGGGAATCACGCGTCATCCTGTCGCGATGGCGCCGGTGGGCATGCGGATCGCCGAGCATTCGACCGTGGTCGATCCGGCGGCGCGCGATGCCGTCGCGGCGTTGGTGTGCTCGTGGGAGTTCAAACGACGCGCCGGATTCGCGGTGCCGTCCGAGGAGCCGACACCGGGACTCGAAGGGGTGCTCGCGAAGCGCCTGCTCGGCATCCGCTTCGTCGAGCCGGTGCGTATCGTCTGGGCCGATGAGAGCGGCTTCGGCTACGAGACGCGACCCGGGCACCCGATCTACGGCGAGGAGTCGTTCCGGATCGACGAGCGCGGTGTGTTCACAGCGCGGTCCATCTCCTGCCCTTCCACCGCACTCTGGCGTGTTCTCGGTCCTGCCCTGCGGATGGTGCAGCGCGCGACCCATGCGCGCTACGTGAAGATCGTGCAGGCCGAAGCAGCGGCTTCCCGCACGCAGTGACGCTCGACTGAGCGGGTTCACTGACCGAAGATGTGTCGCCGTGCGGCGCGTGGGGGTGTTCGCTCAGGCAACGGGAAGTAGGCTGGAACTCATGCGGCGCGGGACTTTCCGAGACGACACGGTGGACTATGCGGCCGTGGGTGCGACCCACGCGCCCGATCTGATGCAGTACCCGCC
>NZ_JBLVOH010000138.1:4733-5251 GCF_053543675.1 Microbacterium umsixpiens | reverse complement strand
CGCCGGAGCGCAGCATCCCGGCGGAGGAATCCTGGCGGATCGGTAGCGGCAGCGAGCGCTTCCAGACCGCCGGTGAAGCGCTGCTCTCGTGGACGGCGCAGCGCGCGGCCGGACTCTCCGTCGAAGACGTGCGTCCGGCGCCCGGCCCCGCCTACGCGGGGGTGAGCTTCGACGCGGAGGGCAACCCGATCGCGCCGAGCAAGCGTGACGTCGAGCCCCGCTACGACGCGGAGGGCATGCCCTTCGTCGGCGCGGGGATGACTCTTCATCTGCGCGGTCGCGTCGGCAGCATGCGTGCGGACGCGGAGCTGCGCGTGATCTCGGTGACCGAGGAGACCCGGCGCATCGGCTTCGTCCTCGGCACCGTCGGCGGATCCGTCGTCCGTGGCGAGGAGTCCTTCGACGTGGACTGGCGTGAAGACAACGACGAGGTCTGGTTCACCGTCCGCGCCTTCGACGCTCCGCACGCGCTGCTGTACCGCACCGTGCCGGCGCTCGTGAAGCGCCGTCGTCGTGAG
>NZ_JBLVOH010000138.1:3512-4713 GCF_053543675.1 Microbacterium umsixpiens | reverse complement strand
GTCGTCGTGAGCTCTTCGCTCGCTACCTCCGGGCGATCTCCCCGCTCTACGCGACCCCTCTGTGATGGCGGGACCGCTTCCTCTGGGAGACCCTGCGCCGGCTGACGGACATCTGCCCGACGACCTTCCCGTCGACACGAGCGTGCCGTTCTCGGCCTACCTGCACATCCCGTTCTGCACGGTGCGCTGTGGCTACTGCGACTTCAACACCTACACGTCGACCGAGCTCCGCGGCGCCAAGCAGGAGGACTACGCATCGACGCTGATCTCTGAGATCGGCCTCGCCCGTCGAGTGTTGGCCGATGCGGGGGCGCTGCGGCCGATGGACACCGTCTTCTTCGGCGGGGGTACGCCCACACTGCTGCCGGCCGGCGATCTCGCGCGGATGCTGGAGGCCGCGGCCTCAGCTTTCGGACTGGCGGAGGGCGCGGAGGTCACCGTCGAGGCGAACCCCGACACCGTGACGCCCGCGGTCGCGCGCACGCTGGCCGCCGCCGGTGTGACGCGGATGTCGGTCGGTATGCAGTCGGCTGTGCCGCACGTGCTCGCCTCGCTCGACCGCACGCACCGGCCCGAGAACGTGACCACCGCGGTCGCCGCGGCCAAAGACGCGGGTCTCGCCGTCAGCGTCGATCTGATCTACGGGGCGCCGGGGGAGTCGCTCGCCGACTGGGAAGCCTCGCTCGACGCGGCGCTCGCGCTGGAGTCCGACCACATCTCCGCGTACGCGCTGATCATCGAGGACGGCACGAAGCTCGCTCGCCAGATCCGCCGCGGAGAGGTTCCGACCCCCGACGACGACCTGCAGGCCGACATGTACGAGCTCGCCGACGCGCGTCTCGCAGCCGGTGGCTTCGACTGGTACGAGGTCAGCAACTGGGCGCGCACGCCCGAGCAGCGGTCGCGGCACAATCTCGCGTATTGGCGGGGGAGTGACTGGTGGGGCTTCGGCCCCGGAGCGCACAGTCACGTCGCCGGGCTGCGCTGGTGGAACGTGAAACATCCGGCGGCGTACGCGCAGCGGCTCGCGGCATCCGAGTCGCCCGCAGCCGGCACGGAACGACCGGACGCCGAGTCGCGGACGCTGGAGCGGATCCTGCTGCTGAGCCGCATCCGCGAGGGGATCGCGATCGACGAGGTGCCCACCGCCAACCGCAGCCGCGTCGCCGGACTGATCGCCGACGGGCTCGTGGGCCCCGCC
>NZ_JBLVOH010000138.1:0-3492 GCF_053543675.1 Microbacterium umsixpiens | reverse complement strand
GGCCGCGTCCAGCTGACCCTGCGCGGACGACTCCTCGCCGATGCCGTGGTGCGCGAGCTCACCGACTGAGCGCCCGCGCCGGTCGGGCTCACCCCGGGAGCAGATCCATGCCGGTGGTCCGCCGCTGCGGCAGCGTCGTGCTGGTGGTGTCGAAGACCCGCGTCTGTCGGCCGGGCCCGTACGCCGGCCAGCCGGGGTCGCCGTTCGAGATGAATCCGACCCAGGCCGCGTTCATCTCGTCCGCAAGCGTCTGCGGCGCGTCGTGGCCCGCCAAGCGCACCGTCTCGTCGTCCGCGAGCCGATCGAAGACGAAGCCGAGATCGAGTGCATGCGCGGCCCGCAGATCGCGAACCGGACTCTGCCACGCGAACTCGTACACGTGCGTGCGCTCCGGCCGCGCAGCCGCCAGGCGACTCAGTGGCGCCCGCAGCAGCATGTCCGTGACGAGCTGCCCGAACACCTCGCCGGTGTTCGCCCCGGGGAAGGCCGAGCGGTACTCGCGCACCGCGCGCTGCGGGATGCGGGAGAGGATCCGCGCCGCCTGCAGCTTCAGCTCGCTGATGGCGGCCAGAGCCGCGGGCGGGAACCACAACCGGTACTCGTCGGTGTTGCTGCCGATCAGGAGCGGCGTGTCGATGTCGCCGAGCACCTCGTGTGGTGAGCGCGGCAGGCTCTCCGGGTCGATCGAGAACTGGAAGCCGGGAGCTCCGCCCAACGGGGACGAGCCTGCGGACTGGGCTTTCCGCGCCTCGAGCAGCTGACCGGGTGAGAGCGCGGCGAACGAGTCACGGTCCGCCCGGACCCCGAGGTGCTTCGCGAGCTGTGCGGTCACCCGTCCCGCCTTCTTCGCCGGCTGTGCAGCCAACGGTCCGGATTCGATGATCGCCCGATGGATCAGCTCGCGGGATTCGTCGCGCGCGAGGAGCCCGGCGACGATCGCCCCGCCGGCGGATTCTCCCATCGCGGTGATCTGCGCGGGATCACCGCCGAACGCGGAAATCTCGCGGTGCACCCACTCCAGCGCCGCAGCGGCGTCGCGCAGTCCGAGGTTTCTCGGTGCACCTTCGAGTACCGAGAAACCCTCTGAGCCCAGGCGGTAATTGATGGAGACGAACACGATCCCCGCTTTCGCGAAGACCGTGCCGTCGTAGAGGGGCAGAGCAGCGCTGCCCCGTTCCAGCGCCCCGCCGTGGATCCACAGGAGCACCGGCGCCGCGGAGGCCCCGGACGGCGCCCAGACATTGGCCGTGAGGATGTCCTCGCCGTCGATATGCACGGAGCCGAGGAGCTCGCCGATCGCGCCGGCGTAGGGAAGCTGGGGTGCCGTGGGGCCGAACTGCGTCGCCTCAAGGATGCCCTCCCACGCCCGTACCGGCCGTGGGGCGCGGAACCTGTTCTCGCCGAACGGTGGTGCGGCATAGGGGATGGCGAGGTAGCGGTCGACCCCCTCCTCAGCGGAGCCGCGGACGATGCCGCTCGACAACGTGGTCTGAGGTGAGGAGGTCATGAGCGTCATCCTAGGGTCGCGCATCCGCGCTACGGAGAATCCCGAGCTGCACGGGGTAGGATTGGCACTCTGAACGTCCGAGTGCCAGCGGAAGGGAAGGGCGATGGTCACAGAGCGAGGACTCCAGGTTCTCCGCGCGATCGTGCAGGACTACGTCGAGACCCACGAACCCGTCGGCAGCCGATCCATCGTCGACCGGCACTCCTTCGGCGTCTCGGCGGCGACGATCCGCAACGACATGGCGCTGCTCGAGGACGAAGAGCTCATCACGGCGCCGCACACCTCGTCCGGTCGGGTGCCGACCGACAAGGGCTACCGCGTCTTCGTGAATCACCTGGCGCAGCTGCGGCCGCTCTCGTCCGCGCAGCGCTCGGCGATCGAGTCGTTCCTCGGCGAGCCCGCCGACCTCGACGACCTGATGGTGCGCACCGTGCGGGTGCTGACGCAGCTCACCGGTCAGGTGGCGCTCGCGCAGTACCCCTCGTTCGCACGTGCTCACGTCACGCACGTCGAGCTGGTGGCGTTGGCCCGCAATCGTCTCCTGATCGTCCTCGTGACGGACGCCGGCGGTGTGTCGCAACGCGTGGCCCAGCTGCCGGAGGCCATCGACGAGGCCGAGATGGCGGTGCTGCGCGCGCGCATGGCCGCCTTGATCACCGGTCACGGCATCGGCGAGGCCTCCGACCGTCTGCAGGCACTGCTCGCCGTTCAGGACGCGCCGAAGGATCACGTGCTGCGCGCGATCGCGAGCGTCGTCATGGACGAGCTCAGCGGTTTCCGCCAAGAGCGTCTGGTGATGGCGGGAGCAGCCACCCTGGCCCGTCGCGAGCAGGACTTCCGCGGCAGCATCCATCCGCTCCTCGAGGCGATCGAGGAGCAGGTGACCCTGCTGCGGCTGATGAGTGAGATGGTGACCGACGAGCACGGGCTCGCGGCCAGCATCGGCACCGAGAACGCGCCGTTCGGCCTCGGCGAGGCATCGATCGTCGCCAGCAACTACGCGGCACCCAGCGGCACCGCGCGCGTCGGCGTGATGGGGCCGACGCGGATGGATTATCCGAGCAATCTCGCGGCGGCGCGGGCGGTCGCCCGCTACCTGTCGCGGATGCTCGACGAAGACGAGGCCGGCCGCTGACGCGGTCGCGACCGGAAGACACACGCAGAAAGGCGATTGTGGCGGACCACTATGAGGTTCTCGGGGTGTCCCGAGACGCTTCCACCGACGAGATCAAGAAGGCGTATCGGCGCCTCGCGCGACAGCTGCATCCGGATGTGAATCCCGGTGAGGATGCGGCGGAGAAGTTCAAGCTCGTCACGCACGCGTATGACGTGCTGAGCGACGACGAGTCGCGGCGCCGCTACGACATGGGCGGAGGAGACGGCGCCGCTGGCAACTTCGGCGGATTCGGCGGGTTCGGCGACATCTTCGAGACGTTCTTCGGCGCCTCCCAGGGCGGCGGTCGCGGCGCACGACCCCGTTCGCGCCGGGAGCGCGGACAGGATGCTCTCGTGCGTCTCACGCTCGACCTCGGTGACGTCGTCTTCGGCGCGCACCGCGACATCGACGTCGACACCGCCGTGCTGTGCGAGACGTGCCAGGGCTCCTGTTGCCAGGAGGGTACGTCCCCCGTCACCTGCGACATCTGCGGCGGCTCCGGACACGTGCAGCGTCAGGTGCGCAGCCTGCTCGGCAACGTCGTGACCTCTCAGCCCTGCGGCACGTGCGAGGGCTACGGCACCACCATCCCGTTCCCGTGCGGCACCTGCGGAGGCCAGGGCCGCGTGCGCTCGCGTCGCACGGTCTCGCTCGACATCCCCGCCGGCGTCGAGACCGGCCTTCGCCTTCAGCTGCCCGGCTCGGGCGAGGTCGGCAAGGCGGGCGGCCCGAACGGCGACCTGTACGTCGAGGTCACGGTCAACGCCCACCCCGCTTTCAGTCGTGAGGGCGATGACCTGCTCGCCACGCTCGAGGTGTCGATGACCGA
>NZ_JBLVOH010000137.1:22061-22555 GCF_053543675.1 Microbacterium umsixpiens | reverse complement strand
CCGCCATCGCGCGGAAGCGGATCGGGAAGCCGCTGGGGGAGGAGTCCCTCGACGCCGACCGGGTGTGGCGTCGAGCGCTCGACGGCGAGCCCCTCGATCTGCTGGTGTTGGGGGACTCGATCGCCGCGGGTCTCGGGGCGGAGCGCCGCAAGGAGACGCTCGGCGGTCGGCTCGCGAAGAGCGTGGGCCGGCGGATGCATCGACCGGTGCGGCTGCGCACCGCTGCGGTCGTGGGCTCGGAGTCACCCGACCTTCCCGCGCAGCTCGACGCGCTCCCCGCCGACTACCGTCCGCACGTGGCGGTGATCGTCGTGGGCGGCAACGACGTGACGCACCGTCTGCCGGTGGCGCTGTCTGCGCAGCATCTGCACGAGGCCATCCGGAGGCTGCGCACGAGCGGTGCCGAGGTCGTCGTCGGCACCTGTCCCGACCTCGGTGCATTGCGTGCGGTTCCGCAGCCGCTCCGTCGGATCGCGTCGAGCCTGTCGCGGGGG
>NZ_JBLVOH010000137.1:12945-22041 GCF_053543675.1 Microbacterium umsixpiens | reverse complement strand
CCCACGGGCGGGCGCCGAGCCGGTCGACCTGCGCCGCGCGGTCGGCCCGATGTTCTTCGACGAGCCGGAGGAGATGTTCAGTCTCGACCGCTTCCACCCGAGCGCTCTGGGTTACCGGCGCACCGCCGAGGCCCTGCTGCCTGCCGTGTGCCGTGCGGCGGAGGTGGCGCTCAGTTCGCGCCGTCGCTCGGGGCCGTACTGAACGACGCGGCCCACTCGGCCACCCGCCGGCTGCTCTCCTCGTCGGAGATGTCATCGACACGGGTCATCACCGACCAGCGCACGCCGAACGGGTCGCGGATGCTCGCGAAGCGGTCGCCCGAGACGAACGGTGCGGGTGCTTCGCGCACGGTGGCTCCTGCCGCAACGGCCTTCGCCACGACCGCATCGACGTCGGAGACGTACAGGCCCATCGAGTAGCAGTCGTCGTCGCCTTCGGGCGCGCGGACGAGGTGGTACTCCGGGTTCGGTTCGCCGAGCTGGAGGATGCCGAGCCCGAAGTCGAGGTCGGCGTGTGCGACCACGCCGCCGAACTCGGTCACGTCGATGACCCTGGCGCCGAAGACGTCGCGGTAGAACTCGATCGCTTTCTTCGCGTCGGGGATCGCCAGGAACGGCGTGAGCGAGGTCGCGCTGTTCGGGCGGCCGTCGGTCGTGTATGTCCCGGTGGCGCCTGTCGTGGGGGCCTCTGTCGTGGGGATGTCGTTGCTCATGCCGCCACGTTAGGTCGCGGGGAAGCCCCGCGGCTTGAACATCCGCGACAACCTCCCGACGTCGGTGGGGGAGCCTACGCTGAGCGCATGGTGAACCCGACCCGTGGGGTGCTCTATCCCGCCCGCCTGCCCGAGTTCCACCGCCTCCCCGCACCGGCAGCGGCGACGGAGCTGGTCGCCTGGTTCTGGATTCCGGAGTGGGACATCGAGCGCGGGCGTTCGTCGCGTCAGGAGATCGTCGCCTATCCGGCGCTCAACCTCGTCGTCGATGCGGATGCTGTGACGCTGTCGGGCGCCACGACCCGGATGACCCACCGTGATCTCCGGGGGAGAGGCTGGGCCGTGGGTGCTCTGCTGCGCCCCGCTGCTGTCGCCGCCCTGATCGACGACCCCCGCGTGCTGGTCGACGGCGAGCGAGTCCTGGGCGAGTCGACGGCGGAGGTCGCCGAGCTGCGCGGTGCCCTGGTGGCGGCGATGGGTTCCGGAGACGGGCATCGCGATCGGGCGGTCGCGGCCTTCGCCCGGTGGCTCGGGGAACGGGTCGGCCCGGTCGGGGATCCCGCCCGCCAGGCCAACGCGCTCATGGAGGTCCTGATGGGGGAGGGAGCCGCGCTCACTCCGGAAGAGGCGGCCGCGCGCCTCGCGGTGTCGGTTCGCACTCTCCAGCGGATGACCCATCGCCACGTCGGGCTCTCGCCGGCAGCGATGATCCGGCGACGGCGCCTGCAGGAGGCAGCTGTGCGCGTGCGGGAGCACCCCGACATCGACCTCGCGTCGATCGCCGCCGAGCTCGGATACGCGGATCACGCCCATCTGACGAGGGACTTCCAAGCCGTCCTCGGTATCGCGCCGCGCGCATACCGCTCCGAGTCGAGCCGCTGACCTCACACGCGCGCGAGTCGGAGTCGCAGCATCCGGTATCCCACGCCGAGCAGGACCACCCCTGCTCCGATGGTGGAGGCCAGGACGGGAAGGGTCGCCACCAGCACGAGGCAGCCGAGCGCGCCGATGACCTGCAGTGCGCGGGGGTAGCGGCGTGCCGATCCTGTCTGCCGGAAGGCCGCCGCATTGGCGATGAAGTAGTACAGCAGCACACCGAAGGACGAGAAGCCGATCGCCCCGCGAAGATCGGCGAACAGCACGATGGCGATCACGATGACGGCGATCATGATCTCGGCGCGCTGCGGCACGTGGTGGCGCTCGTCGATCTTCGCGAGGAATCTCGGGACGTCGCTCTCCCGTGCCATGGCGAGGGTCGTCCGGCCGATCCCGGTCAGCAGTGCCAGCAGCGCGCCGAGTGAGGCGGCCGCTGCAGCCACACGGATGACCGGGGCCCACGCGGAAGCGCCCGCCGCGTCGAGCAGGTCGACCAGAGGCGCCATCGATCTGATCGCATCCCCGCCGAGGACCAGGACGACCGCGACGCAGACGAGCGTGTAGACGACGACGGCTCCACCCAGTGCGAGGACGATCGCGCGCGGAATCGTCTTCGACGGGTCGACCACCTCCTCGCCCATGGTCGCGATGCGCGCGTAGCCGGCGAACGCGAAGAACAGCAGCCCGGCACCCTGCAGCACGCCGTAGACGGTGGCGTCGGGCAGCGGACCGGGGGCGGCGGTCGGTGCGGCGCCGAGACCGAAGCCGACCGCGACGGCGATCCCGAGGAGCGAGCACACGACCAGGATGCGGGTGAGCAGCGCGGTCCTGGTCACGCCGAAGCAGTTCACGACAGCGAGCGCCGCCACCGCCGCCACGGCGACCGGCACCTGCCATCCGGTGGGGGCGGCATAGGCGGCGAAGGTCATCGCCATGGCGGCACAGCTCGCGATCTTGCCGATCACGAAGCTCCAGCCGGCGACGAATCCCCACCAGGGTCCGATCTCGGCGCGGGCATACGCATACGTGCCGCCCGCGACGGGATGTGCGGCCGCGAGCTGCGCCGATGCGGTGGCGTTGCCGTATGCGACGACGGCGGCGATCGCGAGGGCGATGAGGATGCCGCTTCCGGCGGCCCCGATCGCCGGAGCCCACACGGCGAACACGCCGGCGCCGATCATGGAGCCGAGGCCGATGGCGACGGCGTCTCCGAGCGTCAGTCGGCGAGCGAGGGGCATCCGTCCATGGTGACAGTCCGCGGTGAACGGCGGGTGACGCGATTCACCCTCGGGACGCCGTGACCCGCTTCTTCTCCCGGATGTAGACCTCGCGGCGCACCTTCGCGACGACATCGCCCTCGCGGTCCGTGATGACCGTCTCGAACCACTCCAGGACCTTCACCCCGCCGCGGGCGCGTTCGCGGATCTCCTCGGCCTTCTCCTTCGACACCTCGAACTCCGCAGTGAGCACGCCGCGGCCGGGCTTGAGGAACTCGATCTCGCCGCGGGTGTCCCACACCACATGGTCGCGCCCGAGCTGATGCATGACGAGCATGAAGAAGTACGGGTCGGTCATCGCGGACATCGACCCGCCGAACGCGGTCTTGACGTAGTTGCGGGTGAAGACGTTCACGTGCAGCTCGACGGTGGCGTGGGTCCAGTCCTCGCTGAAGCGACGGATGCGGATGCCGCTGAAGAGGTTCGGGATCCACAGGCTCATGCCGAGGGCGAGGCGGCGGGGAGTGATGCGCATCCCGCCAGTGTGGGGGACGCGGGCGAGGACGACGAAGACGTCTGGAGGGTAGCCACAGTTGTTCTAGTTCGAGTAGAATAACGCGAACAAGACGGAGGTCGGATGCTGATCAGGGTCGACATGGCGAGCGGGGTGCCGCTCTACGAGCAGGTCGCCGCTTCTGTGCGCGCCGACATCATCGCCGGCAGACTGGCGCCGGGAGACCGCCTTCCCTCGGCGCGCGAAGTCGCCGAGACCCTCGAGATCAACCTGCACACCGTCCTGCACGCTTACCAGCAGCTGCGCGCGGAGGGCCTGATCGACCTGCGACGTGGTCGTGGTGCAGTGGTCTCGGCTTCCGTCGGTCCGCTCGTCGACCTGACGAAGGATCTGCATGATCTGGTGTCGCGCGCCGCCGCGCTCGGCGTCGCGCCGGCCACACTCGCCGCTCTCGTGAAGGAGATCACCGTATGACCCCCGCCGTCCGCCGTGCCCGCACCGCCTTCCTCTGGGTGGGGGTGATCATTCCGCTCACGATCCTGGCGGTGTCGGCGGTCATCGTCGCGTTCTGGCTCCCCGAGATCCCGGAGCCTGCGGCGATCCACTGGTCGGAGGACGGCGTGAACGGCTTCGGGCCCGGCTGGACCTACCTCGCCATCCTCGGCGGCATCGCGGTGATGGTCATCGGGTTCGCGCTCCTCGCGTGGTTCGCGCACCGACTCCCGCAGAACGGGCAGCCGGTTCCCTCCGCAGAAGCCGAGCGCCCGCAGTGGTCGATCACGGCGAGGTTCCTCGGCGCGATGAACCTCGGTCTCGCGGCCATCGTCTCCTTCATCACCCTGGTCGGTGTCGACGCGCAACGCGGTCTCGCGGATGCCGCCGACACACCCGACATCGGCTTCGAGGTGCTGATCGGGTTCCTGCTCATGGCCGCCGGCGTGGCGATCGGGTGGTTCCTGCAGCCGTCCACGCCCCTGCCGGACACGAGCGGGTCCGAGAGCCCGGCGGAGCCCCTCCCGACCTCCGCCACGGAACGCCTCGTGTGGATCGGCACCGCAGCGATCGCCGGCGTCGCGTCGGCCGTGCTCGGCGGCGCGGTGCTGCTCGCCTGTGCGCTCGCCGCCGTCATGATCGCGACGGGAGCGGGCGGAGTGATGACCGCGGTCATCATGCTCGCCTCGTGTGGGATCCTGATCGCCGCGCTCATCACCACCTTCGCGTTCCGCGTGCGCATCGGGCCCGCCGGACTGCTCGTGCGGTCGCTGGCGGGCTGGCCGAGGATCGAGATCCCGTCCGCCGATATCGCGTCGGTACGCGCGATCGACGTCGATCCCTTCGCCGAGTTCGGGGGATGGGGGCTGCGCTACGGCCTCGACGGACGGTACGGCGTGGTCCTGCGGCGAGGTGAAGCGCTCGAAGTGACGCGGGTCGGTGGACGGCGGTTCGTCGTCACGGTCGACGACGCACAGACAGCGGCGGCGGCGCTCGCCGCCGTCACGAGGAAGGAAGCGTGAACAGCATGGACTCACCCACCCCCACGTCTCGAAGAGTCGAGTGGCCCGCCATCATCGTCTTCGTGGTCGTCGCTTGCGCGCTGGCCTGGCTGGTGGCACTGCCACTGTGGCTCGGAGACGGTCTCGCCGAGCCGATGTCCGTCTTCCTCCTCCCGGTCATGATGTTCACTCCGGCCATCGCGGTACTGGTCGTCACCTTCGCGATGCGCGTGCCCGCGCGGGGACAGCGTGCACGCTTCCTGGGCCTCTGGCCGCTACGGCCCGCCAAGCGCGTGGTCTGGCTCATGGTCGCCGCATGGCTCGTCCCGCCTGTCCTGGTGGCGCTCACGATCGTGGTGTCCGCAGCGCTCGGGTTCGTGCAGCTCGATCTGACGTTCGCCGGCTTCGCGGCTGAGCTCGCGAAGTCGCTGCCCGATGGTGTTCCGGTGCCGCCGGTCGAGATCGTGGTGTTCGCGCAGATCGCGATGGTTCCGCTCGGGGCGCTGCTCAACAGCTTCTTCGCCTTCGGGGAGGAGCTCGGATGGCGAGGCTGGCTGGTGCCGGCCCTGCGACCGCTCGGCACCTGGCCCGCCCTGATCCTCAGCGGCGCGATCTGGGGCCTGTGGCACAGCCCGATCATCCTGCTCGGCTACAACTTCGGGCGCACCGACATCACGGGAGTCCTGTTCATGGTCGGCGGCTGCGTCGCGTGGGGCATCCTGCTCGGCTGGCTGCGCCTGCGCTCGGCATCCGTCTGGCCGGCGGTGATCGCGCACGGATCACTGAACGCCGCCGCCGGGCTCATCGTCCTGTTCGCGGCCACGCAGCCCGACATGGCGCTCGCCGGACCTCTCGGCGTGGCGGCATGGATCGTCATCGCGGTGGTCGTCCTGGTGCTCGTGCTGACCGGCCAGTTCCGGAAGCAGCCGGAGCTCGCCGACGCGCCCGGTCGTCTGCTCTCGCCGCCGCGGGGTTGACGGAGGCCACAGCCGGCGGTTGGCTGAGGTCATGGACTCCACCCCCGCCGCCTGGTCGCAGGCCGATTCGTACCTCGCCGACACGCTCGTCGGGCCCGACGCCGAACTGGAATCGGCTCTCGTCGCGCAGCGAGAGGCGGGGCTGCCCGAGATCGAGGTCGCTCCCGTCGCCGGCAAGCTGCTGAACCTGCTCGTCCGCATCAGCGGTGCGCGAAGGGTGCTCGAGATCGGCACCCTCGGCGGCTATTCGACGATCTGGCTCGCCCGCGCCGTCGGTTCCGAAGGCCGCGTCGTGACGATCGAGGCGGAGGCTGAGAACGCCGCCGTCGCACGGGCCAGCATCGATGCCGCCGGTGTCGGTGACCGGGTCGACATCCGCATCGGCAGGGGCGCCGAGGTGCTGCCGACTCTGGTCGGCGGGTTCGATCTGGTGTTCATCGACGCCGACAAGGAGTCCAACACCGTCTATCTCGACTGGGCCGCGCGACTCGGTCACTCGGGCACGGTCGTCGTGCTGGACAACATCGGGCGCGAAGGCGAGATCGTCCGCGACGACAGCACCGACTCGAAGGTGATCGGCACCCGTGACGGTCTGCGGATGCTGGGGGAGGACCCGCGCTTCGACGCCACGGCGCTGCAGACGGTCGGGGCGAAGGGCTGGGACGGCTTCGCGATCGCCGTCGTGGTCTGAGCCCGCTCCGTGCGCGGCGGTCGGACGAGTCCCTGATCGGGTCGCACGGCCGGGCTAGACTGGGCGCGGATCGACGACGCTCCACACCACGTTTTCCCCCTGAGCAAGGAGCACATCAGTGGCACTGATCGAGGCTGTAGGCGCACGCGAGATTCTCGACTCGCGCGGAAACCCGACCGTCGAGGTGGAGGTCCTCCTCGACGACGGCATCGTGCAGCGGGCGGCCGTCCCGTCCGGTGCATCCACGGGTGCGTTCGAGGCGTACGAGCTCCGCGACGGCGACAAGAGCCGCTACGGCGGCAAGGGCGTCCTCAAGGCCGTCGAGGCCATCATCGACGAGCTGGGACCTGCGATCGAAGGTGTCGAGGCGAGCGAGCAGCGCATCGTCGACGAGATCCTCATCGAGGTCGACGGCACCGAGAACAAGAAGCGCGTCGGCGCCAACGCCATCCTCGGCGTGAGCCTCGCCGTCGCCAAGGCGGCCGCAGACTCCGCTGACCTCCCGCTGTTCCGCTACCTGGGTGGCCCGAACGCGCACGTGCTGCCCGTTCCGCTCTTCAACGTCATCAACGGCGGCGAGCACGCCGACAACGGCATCGACATGCAGGAGTTCTTCCTCGCGCCGGTCGGCGCGGAGACCTACTCCGAGGCGCTCCGCTGGGGCGTCGAGACCTACCACGTGCTGCGCGCAGAGCTGAAGGCCGCGGGCTACGCGACCGGTCTCGGCGACGAGGGCGGCTTCGCCCCCGACCTGCCCAGCAACCGCGAGGGTCTGGACTTCCTGGTGAAGGCGATCGAGAAGGCCGGCTTCACCCCCGGCACCGACATCGCCCTCGGCCTCGACGTCGCGGCGACCGAGTTCTTCAAGGACGGCGTCTACCGCCTCGACAACAAGGACTGGGACGCGGCCGCGCTCACCGAGTACTACGTGGGCCTCGTCAACGACTTCCCGATCGTCACGATCGAGGACGCTCTCGCCGAGGACGACTGGGACAACTGGAAGCACCTCACCGACGCTCTGGGCTCCAAGGTCCAGCTGGTCGGCGACGACCTGTTCGTCACCAACCCGCAGCGTCTCGCCGACGGCATCAAGCGCGGCGTCGCCAACTCGCTGCTCGTCAAGGTCAACCAGATCGGCACGCTCACCGAGACGTTCGATGCGGTCAGCTTGGCGCAGCGCTCCGGCTACACGGCGATGCTGTCGCACCGCTCGGGCGAGACCGAGGACACGACCATCGCCGACCTCGTCGTCGCGACGAACTCCGGTCAGATCAAGGCGGGTGCGCCCGCTCGCAGCGAGCGCGTCGCGAAGTACAACCAGCTGCTGCGCATCGAGGAGGAGCTCGGCGATGCCGCGGTCTTCGCCGGTCGTTCCGCGTTCCCGCGTTCGCAGGCCTGAGAACAGCTGACACACGAAGAAGCCGCGCGAGCGGCGGCCGAGAAAGCCGTCGCCCGCGGCGCAGGAAGCCGCTGAAGCGGTATGACGAAGGAGGGGCCGTGGCACGACGACCGGCTCCTCCTTCGTCGTCTCCGAACCCGAAGGCGACCGGAAAGGGGCGCGGCGGGTCGAAGGCGTCCGCTGTTGCCGCCCCCGCGCCCAGGGCCGCGGGGAGGAACCGCGGCGACGCGGCACGTGTGGATGTGCGCGAGTGGGCCTCCGGCATTCGCCTCTCGGCGTTTTCGGTCATCATGCTCTCGCTCGTGGTGCTGGGGGCCTGGGTCCTCGTGCCCACGCTCGGCACGTTCATCGACCAGCGTCAGAAGATCGCGGCGCTCGAGGCATCGGTGCAGGTGAGCGAAGACGAGATCACGGCGCTGATCGCCGAGCGCGAGCGATGGAACGACCCCGCCTACATCACCACTCAGGCGCGCGAGCGCCTGTACTACGTCAAGCCGGGCGAGGTCGTCTATCTGATCGACAACGACCTCGATCCGTCCGTGCTCCCGCGTGAGCAGGCGCCCGTGAGCGACACACTCGAGGAGAAGCCGTCGGACTGGATGCCGCAGCTGCTGCGCACCCTGGTCGCGACGGGACTCAGCGACACGGCGACGACCGCTCCCTGAGCGTCCGCTCCGAGCATCCTCTCGGCCGGCTCCCCTACGCTGGTGGGGTGACCACGCCGCCGTTCCCCGCTCCCACGCCCGCCGAGCTCGCCGTCGTCTCGGCCCAGCTCGGTCGTCCTGCCCGGGGTGTGGTGGGCATCGCCGCTCGCTGCGCCTGCGGCAACCCCACGGTGGTCGCGACGACGCCGCGCCTCCCGGACGGCACACCGTTCCCCACGTTCTACTACCTGACGCACCCGGCTGCCACGGCCGCGATGTCGACCCTCGAGGCCAACCAGGTGATGCCGGAGCTCGCAGCGCTCCTGGCCGACGATGAAGATGTCGCCGCCGCCTACCTCGCCGCGCATGAGGCCTACCTCGCCGACCGCGCGCAGTTCGGGGAGGTGTCCGAGATCGACGGCATCTCGGCGGGAGGGATGCCGACGCGTGTGAAGTGCCTGCATGCACTCGCGGGGCATGCGCTCGCTGCCGGTCCGGGAGTGAACCCCATCGGTGATGCCGCGCTGGCGCGGTCGTCCTGGTCGCCCGAGGTGTGCCGGTGCGAAGACCCC
>NZ_JBLVOH010000137.1:11216-12925 GCF_053543675.1 Microbacterium umsixpiens | reverse complement strand
AAGACCCCGGTGCCGCCCAGCGCGAAGCGGCGGCGTCACCGGCATGACAGCCCGTCGGACGCTGCGCAGCGCCGCCGCCATGATGGTGGTCGCGGCGTCTGTGCTGCTCCTCGGGGCCACGGCGACGCCGCCGCCGATCCCGGACGACCCCTCCGACCCGACCCGCGCATCGGAGTACTGGCTCGACGGTGCCCGCATCCGTGAGGCGTGGCAGACGACCCGCGGCAAGGGTGTGACGATCGCCGTGATCGACACCGGCATCGGCAAGGTGCCCGAGGTGTTCGGCGATGCCGTGGTCGGCGGCACGGACGTCTCCGGTGCGGGCACGCCGGATGGACGGACGCCGCTCGGCGCGATCGACGGAAATCATGGCTCCTGGGTGGCTTCGCTCGCCGCCGGACGCGGCGCCGCCGACGGGACCGGCATGATCGGAGTCGCGCCGGAGGCCAACCTCCTCTCCATCTCGGTCGGCTTCGGCGCGGCCGCCGCCGTGCCGTTCACGGAGCAGGTGGCGAAGGGCATGCGCTGGGCGGTCGACAACGGCGCCGACATCATCAACCTCTCGTTCACGACGAACACGCTCGACTGGGACGAGAGCTGGGACGACGCGTTCCTCTATGCGTTCGAGCACGACGTCGTGGTCGTCGTCGCCGCGGGCAACCGGGGGAGTGGCACGAACATCATCGGCGCACCGGCGACCATCCCCGGCGTGCTCACGGTGGGCGGCGTGGACCAGACCGGCACGGCGAGCGTCGAGGCTTCCACCCAGGGCATCACGATCGGGATATCCGCTCCGAGCGAGGGCCTGATCGGAGTCTCCGCCGACGGCAAGGTCGAGCGGTGGCGAGGGACGAGCGGCGCGGCGCCCATCGTCGCGGGGGTCGCCGCGCTGATCCGCTCTGCGCATCCCGACATCAAGGCGATCGACGTCATCAACCGCATCATCAAGACGGCGATACCGGTCCCGGACGCCATCAAGCCACAGGATCCGCTCTACGGCTACGGGCTGGTGGATGCCGCCGCGGCGATCTCCGCCAACATCCCCCCGGTGAGCGCGAACCCCATGGGCGACCTGGCGGAATGGGTGCGCTACTTCCGTCGCGCGGAGTCGGAACCGCAGCCCGTGCCGTCGATGACGCCGGTGGCCGTGCCCCCTCTTCCCGCGGCCGATGCGCCGAGCGAGGCGGCTTCACCGTTGCTTCCCAGCGCCGATTCGCTGCGCTACGGTACCCTGCCGCTCATCGCGCTCACCGTGCCTGGTATCCTGGTAGCGCTTGGCGTCACCGCAGCTGCCCGGCGCATCCGATCGGCGCGCGTTTCCGTACGCCAAATCCCCGACTCCGAGGAGTAGTTCTTCTGTGCCTCAGAACAGCACTGTGCCCAAGATTCTGATCGTCGGCGGAGGGTACGCAGGCTTCTACACCGCGTGGAAGCTCGAGAAGCACCTCCGCAAGGGTGAGGCCGACGTGACCATGGTCGACCCGCTGCCGTACATGACGTACCAGCCGTTCCTGCCCGAGGTGGCCGCCGGCTCGATCGAGGCACGTCATTCGGTCGTCGCCCACCGCCGTCACCTCAAGCGCACCCACGTCCTCACCGCCAAGGTGACGAACATCAACCACGCGCAGAAGGTCGCGACGATCACGCCGCCCGTCGGCGAGCCGTACGAGTTCGCGTACGACCAGATCGTCGTCACCGCGGGCGCCGTC
>NZ_JBLVOH010000137.1:3559-11196 GCF_053543675.1 Microbacterium umsixpiens | reverse complement strand
GATCCCGGGCATCGCCGACAACGCGATCGGGCTGAAGACCATCGAGGAAGCCGTCGCGATCCGCGACAAGGTCATGTCGAACTTCGACAAGGCCGCCTCGCTCCCCGCCGGACCCGAGCGCGACCGTCTGCTGACCGTCGTCGTCGTCGGCGGTGGGTTCGCCGGTATCGAGGTGTTCGCCGAGCTGCGTTCGCTGGCCTCCGCGCTGGTGGGCAAGTACCCGCAGATCAGCTTCGAGGACACGCACTTCCACCTCATCGAGGCGATGGGCCGCATCATGCCCGAGGTCTCGCTGCAGACCAGCGAGTGGGTGCTCAAGGACCTCGCCAAGCGGGGTGCCAACGTGCACCTCGACACGCAGCTGACGAGCGCGGTCGACGGCAACGTCGAGCTCTCCACGGGCGAGGTCATCCCGACCGACGTCATCGTGTGGACCGCCGGTGTCATGGCGAACCCGACCGTGGTTCGTGGCGGCGACCTCCCGGTCGAGGAGCGCGGTCGCATCCAGACCCGTGCCGACCTGCGCGTCGGAACGCCCGAGGCCTTCGTCGAGGGTGCCTGGGCTGCGGGCGATGTGTCGGCCGTCCCCGACCTCTCGGGTGGCGGCGTCGGCGGCTTCTGCGTGCCGAACGCTCAGCACGCGGTGCGTCAGGCGAAGCTTCTCGCGAAGAACCTCGTCGCCGTGCTCCGTGGGGAGAATCCCAAGGACTACTTCCACAAGAACATGGGCGCGGTGGCGGGTCTCGGCCTGTACAACGGCGTCTTCCAGTCCGGCAAGATCGCCCTCAAGGGCTTCGTGGCCTGGGTCGCGCACCGCGGCTACCACGGTCTCGCGATGCCGACGTGGGAGCGCAAGTTCCGCGTCATCTGGGGCTGGTGGAACAACCTGTGGCTGGGTCGCGACCTGGTGAACCTCGAGACGGTGCAGAACCCGCGCTACGTCTTCGAGGAGTTCGCCGCGCGTCCGCGTCCGGCAGCTCCCGCGGCGCCCGTGGCAGATGCTGCTCCTGCGGCGAAGGCTGCTCCGGCCGCGACGGCTGCTCCGGCGGCATCGGAGACGACCGCCGAGAAGAAGCCGGCCGCGAAGAAGCCGGCCGCGAAGAAGCCGGCCGCGAAGAAGCCTGCCGCCGAGAAGCCTGCCGCCGAGAAGCCTGCCGCCGAGAAGGCTCCTGAGCCGGCCGAGGCTGCAGCGAAGTAGCAGACCCTCGAATCAGATTGAGATCGGCCCCGCGCGCTCTGCGCCGGGGCCGATCTTCGTTTCTTCGGGGCGGCTCCGAGGCGAAGCACAGGTGCGGTCGGTAGCGTGAGGGCAGCAAGGGGAGTACTCCCGTCTGCAGCGTCGTCGTCATTACGAGCACGAGATCGTGCTCCGGCCCGCTGGCCCGTGAGGGTGGAGGAGACCTTGGCACCCGCATAGCGGGGTGCCGAGAAACCCCTGCCGTCGCTTCGACGTGGGAATCCCCGGTGGCCCGCACCACGAAAGGGACACCCATGGGAAAGCTCTCCCGACTGATCGGAATGGCATCCGACGCGCTCGAGAAGAATGCCGGTTCCGGACGCACCGACCATTCGGCGGGCGGGTCCCGCTCGACGGACTGGGGCGGGATGCTCCGCGGAGCCGTGGACGCGGTCCGCGGTCCCGCGGAAGGAACCCCTCGCACAGACCAGAGCGCACGGACCGCGGGTGCGGATCCCTACGCGCCGCCGGCACCCGGTGCTCCGAGCGTCAGGGCCGGTTCGACCCCTCCGCGGGATCGTTACGCACCACCGGTCGCCGGATCCGCGCGTACATCCCCTGCGGCAACCGACGCCGATAGAGCGGCCATCGCCCGCTACGACTACCTGCTGCAGACGGCCGACCCGCAGCGTGTCGAGCAGATCCACCGCGAGGCATTCGCCCGGCTGACTCCCGAGCAGCGCACGCTCGTCGAGGCGCGGATGCGGCAGGAGCTCGAACCGGGGGAGCGTCCGAGGTCATCGTCCCCCGATGACCTCGCTCGCGCGGCGGGGCGTGCGGAGGCGATGCGGCCGGGGCGGATGCGCGGACTCCTGTCGCGGGTGCGCGGTGCCGGCGCCGGTGGCGCTGCGGTCGCCGCAGGCGGTGCGGCGGTGGGACTGCTCGGCGTGGTCGCCGGTGGTGCGGTGCTCAGCACGGTGGCCGGTCCGCTTCTGGAGCAGGCCGCGAACATCGGCGTCGACTTCGGTGCGCTGGCCGAGGGCATCGACCTCGAGTCCCTCGCCGCCGGAATCGATGTCGAGTCGATCGCCGGAGGGGCAGGCGACCTGATGGGCTCCGCGGGCGAGGCGGCGACCGGACTGGGCGAGACAGCCACGGGATGGGGCGAGCGGCTCGGCGACCTCGGCATCCCGGGCATCGGCGATCTCTTCGGACGCTGAGCTCGGATGTTCTTCGCAACCGACGCCGAACACGGCTTCACCGGTCTGACCGGATTCGCGGCCGACGTGCTCACCTCCCTCGGCGACGTCGGGGTCGGGGTGCTCGTCTTCCTCGAGGTGCTGATCCCGCCGATCCCGAGCGAGGTCATCCTGCCGTTCGCCGGATACCTCAGCCAGAGCGGGGAGCTGAACCTGGGATGGCTCATCTTCTGGAGCACGCTGGCCTCCTGGCTGGGAGCCCTGCTGCTGTATGGACTCGGCGCGGCGATCGGCATGCAACGGGCGGTGCGGCTGCTGGCGGCGACCCGGTTGGTGAGCCGCTCCGACCTGGAGCGGGGAGCCGACTGGTTCACGCGCAGCGGCGGCTGGACGGTGCTGGTGGGCCGGATGGTCCCGGGCGTTCGCAGTCTCATCTCCATCCCCGCCGGGGCATCGCGCATGAATCTCGCCACCTTCAGCATCTACACGATCGTCGGCAGTGGCGCGTGGAACGCTCTGCTCCTCGGTGTCGGTGCGGCGCTCGGCACGCAGCACGAGCAGTTGGAGCAGTACCTCGGGTACCTCGACTACGCCGTCTACACGGCCATCGTGATCGCCCTCATCGTCCTGGTCGCTCGCCGGGTGCGTGAGGCTGCGGGAGAGCGGAGGGCGGTTGCCGACGGCGAGAAGTGAGAAGCGCAGTGCCCCCGCTGGGACTCGAACCCAGACTGAAGCGATTTTAAGTCGCCTGCCTCTGCCATTGGGCTACGGGGGCCGCGTCGTCAGCTTATCGCCGTGCGGTGGCTGCGACCCGGTGCCGCAAGGGGTGATCCGGAGTACGAGGAGGCCTTAGGGTGGGGGAGTGCTCGACCTCATCGACGAACTGAGCCCCGTCCAGGGTGCGCCCGCGATCGCCCCTGAGTGGGAAGATCCGGCCCGCTACTGGCCACGCCTCTCCGCCGCGACCGGACACCTGCCGGCGCCGGTCGGGGTGATCGATCGTGAGGCGCTCCGCTACAACGCGATGGACCTGCTGGTGCGCGCGGGCGGGCTCCCCATCCGTGTCGCCTCGAAATCGGTGCGGGTGCGGGCCGTGCTCGATGCCGTGCTGAAGCTCCCCGGATTCCGCGGGATCCTCGCGTTCACGCTCGAGGAGGCGCTGTGGCTGGCCGAGACGCACGATGACATCATGCTCGGCTATCCGACGGTGGATCGTGCGGGACTGGAACGGCTCTTCTCCGACGAGCAGGCGGCGCAGCGCATCACGCTGATGGTCGACGATCTCGTCCACCTCGACTTGATCGACAGTGTCGCAGGTCCCGCCTCGCGCCCCGAGATCCGTGTCGCGATCGATGTCGATGCGTCCTGGCGCTCTTCCCTCCTCGGCCACATCGGCGTGCGCCGCTCGGCGCTCTTCACGCCCGGCGAGGTCGCGGGCTTCGCCCGCAAGGTCGTCGCCCGTCCCGGCTTCCGGCTCGTCGGACTTCAGATGTACGACGCGCAGATCGCCGGTCAGGGCGATGATGCCGGTGCCGACGCGCCGCTGATCCGCATGGTGCAGGCACGTTCGAGGAACGAGCTGCGGGAGCGACGGGCAGCCATCGTGGCCGCCGTCGGTGCGATCGCTCCGCTGGAGATCCTCAACGGAGGGGGCACCGGCTCGCTCGAGTTCACGGGGAGCGACGAATCACTCACCGAGGCGAGTGCCGGGAGCGGGCTGCTCGGTGGCCACCTGTTCGACGGCTACCGCTCGTTCCGTCCCGCTCCTGCCTCGGCCTTCGCGTTCGATGTGGTGCGCCGACCGGCCGCCGACATCGCCACCGTGCTGGGTGGAGGGTGGATAGCCTCCGGTCCCGCTCTCGCCTCCCGTCAGCCCCGTCCGGTGTGGCCCGAGGGACTCCGCACACTCGGGCGCGAGGCCGCCGGTGAGGTGCAGACGCCGCTGCAGGGCCCCACCGCCACGTCGTTGGGCGTGGGGGACCGGGTCTGGTTCCGGCATGCGAAGAGCGGCGAGCCCGCGGAGCGCATCGAGCGCTATCACCTGGTGTCGGGGGAGCAGGTCATCGAGGAGCTTCCCACCTACCGCGGCGAGGGAAAGGCTTTCCTGTGACGAGAATCGGCGGCTCCTGGCAGAACTGGGGCCGCTCGGCCTCGGTGCGCCCCGTGCGCGTGGAGCGTCCGCGCAGCCCCGAAGGCGTGCAGCGCGCGGTGATCGCTGCGGTCAAGCACGGTCTCAGCGTGAAGGCTGTGGGAGCGGGGCACAGCTTCACCGGAATCGCCGTCGCACCCGGCGTCCTGCTGGAGCTGGATGACCTGCAGGGGCTCGTATCGGCGGATGCAGTCAGTGGCCGCGTCACCCTCCTCGCAGGAACCCGTCTGCACCGCATCCCCGGCCTACTCGCCCCCTATGGGCTCGCCATGGAGAATCTGGGCGACATCGATCGCCAGTCCATCGCGGGAGCGATCTCGACCGGAACCCACGGCTCCGGTGCCCGGTTCGGCGGCCTGGCGACCCAGGTCGTCGGCATCACCATGGTCACTGCCGCGGGAGAGTTCCTCCGCATCGACGATGAACACGAGAGCGAGCTGCTGCCTGCCGTCGCGCTCGGGCTCGGTGCGCTCGGCATCATCGTCGAGGTGACGCTGCAGTGCGCGCCGGCGTTCGTGATGCACGCCATCGACGAGCCGGCGCCCCTCGACGACGTGCTCGCCACGCTCGAGGAGCGCGTGGCCTCGTCGGACCACTTCGAGTTCTACTGGTTCCCGCACACCGAGGTGGCGCTGACGAAGCGTCAGACGCGACTGCCGGAGTCGACGGTGCGCAAGCCGCTCCCGGTCGTGGGCAGGTGGATCGATGAGACGCTCCTGTCCAACGGGGTCTACCGCGTCGTGTGCGCTGCGGGGCAGGTGGTGCCTGCGGTGACTCCGCCGTTCAGCAGGTTGGCGGTCAAGCTCACCGGGGACCGTGAGTACACCGAGCTGTCGCATCGGGTGCTCATCCAGAGCCGCACCGTGCGTTTCCGCGAGATGGAGTACGCGCTCCCGGCCGAGAACGTCGTGCCGGCGTTCCAGGCGGTCCGCGCCCTCATCGCTCAGCGCGGGTGGCGGATCGAGTTCCCGATCGAGGTGCGCTTCGCGGCGGGCGACGACCTGTGGCTGTCGACGGCGCACGGGCGGCCGAGCGCCTACATAGCCGTGCACCGGTATTGGCGCGCCGACCCCACGGAGTACTTCAACGCGGTCGAGGAGATCATGCTCGAGTTCGGCGGACGGCCGCACTGGGGCAAGCTGCACACGTTGACGGACCAGGCGCTGCGCGAGCGCTACCCTCGATTCGACGACTTCGTCGCGCTCCGCGACCGCCTGGATCCCGAGCGGCGCTTCACGAACCGCTATCTCGAACGGGTTCTCGGAGCCTGACCCGGCTCGAGGCCGCAATCCGCGCCGCGCGCCCAGTCCACGTGCAGGGTGCGCGTCTAGGATGAGAGAAACACGAGGAAGGGTGGGCCTCTGATGGAATGGCTCGTGCCGGTACTGATCGTTGTCGGAGTGATCCTGCTCGCCGGCATCTATCTGTGGGCCACGTACAACTCGCTGGTGCAGCTGAAGGTCCGCGTCGACGAGGCGTGGAGCGGCATCACGGTGCAGCTGAAGCGACGAGCCGACCTCATCCCCAACCTCATCGAGACGGTCAAGGGATACGCCTCCCACGAGAAGGCGGTCTTCGAGAACGTGACTCGTGCGCGCGCCGAGACGCTGTCGGCCGGCGGTCCCGGTGAGGCCGGCATCGCCGAGGGACACCTCCAGCAGGCGCTGCGCAGTCTCTTCGCGGTCGCCGAGGCGTACCCGCAGCTGCAGGCGAGCACGAACTTCCTCCAGGTGCAGCAGGCGCTGGTCGACACTGAAGACAAGATCCAGGCTGCGCGCCGGTTCTACAACGGTGGCGTGCGCGAGCTCAACACCAAGATCAAGGTCTTCCCGAACAACCTGTTCGCCAAGGGGCTCGGCTTCACCGAGCGGGAGTTCTTCGAGGTCGCCGACAGCAGTGCGATCTCCGAACCGCCTCGCGTCCAGTTCTGATTCGAATCGCATTCACCAGGGGCCCGCTCACCAGGCGCTGAGCACCACGCCCTCTGCGGTGAACGACACGTCGCCGTGCAGACTCCACGAGTCGGTCCGGTAGTTGGCCTCACGTTTCGCGCCGTCCTGACCGGTTCCGGTGACCGTGGTGACGAGGACGCCCCCCTCCGCCGCGAATCCGTTGCCGGACAGGGCCAGCGTCGGTAGCTTCTCGATGCGGTACCGGTACTCCGACACGGCGCGGAATTCGGTACCCCAGGGAATGCGGATGCCGCAGCCCTCGGGCGCGGCGGTGCCGGGCTCCGCGCACGTCTCGAGGTGCTCGTCGAGCTGATTCTGGGCTGCGACTGTCGCCTCCGAGCGCAGCGACACATCGATGTCGACGGCCGTCTCGTCGCCGGGGAGCACGGTCACCGATGTCTCTCCGCTGAGCAGCGACACCGGTGCGGCGGCGACGGTGTAGCTCGCCGGCAACAGCGCCGTGGCTTCGCCCGCGGGCAGCGTCTGCCCGCCGATGGAGACGAACGAGCCGATCGAGGGATCGGCGGTCACGGTGCCCCGCCCGGACTCATCCACGACCCACCGCCCGTCGATGGGGGAGAGTGTGAGCGCTGCCGTGTGCTTCTCGTCGGCCAGGCGGAACGTGATCTCGACCGTCGCCGTCACGCCACCGACCGGCGCGCTGTCGTCTCCGCTGACGGAGATCACCTCCGCATCGTGCACGAGTGCCGTCGCGTCGGAGAACGCGTCGAGGGTCTCCCGTTGCATCACGGCACCAGTGGCCTCCACCGCTGCGGGGTCACCGGATTCGAGTGCGCGCAGGTACTCCGCCGCCGCCTCCTCCGCCGTGGCGGGGCGGCCGGTCGCCTGCCAGATCCACAGGCCCCCGGCGACGAGCACGACGACACCGACCGCACCGGCGATCAGCCACCATCGCCGCCGGCTCACGGGGCGCTCTCTCTGGCGTGCACGTGGCGGTGCACGCTGCCACCTGCTCCGGTCAGCGCCGCATGAAGCGCTGCCGTGGCATCACCCCACCCAGAGACCGAGACCCGCTCCAGGCCCTGCCAGGCGGCCGCGAGGGCCAACTCGGCGGCGACCGGCTCGGCATCGCCCGGCTGCGCCTGGGGTTCCCACCACGCGGACTGCACCTGCAGCGTAGAGGTGGCGCGGGCGGCCTT
>NZ_JBLVOH010000137.1:0-3539 GCF_053543675.1 Microbacterium umsixpiens | reverse complement strand
TCGACGCGCGCCACGATGCGGTCGCCGACGAGCACGGGCAGCGAGTAGTAGCCGAACCGGCGCTTCTCGGCTGGCACGTAGATCTCGATGCGGTAGTCGAGATCGAAGATGCGCAGCGCCCGGTCGCGGAACCACACCACCGGATCGAACGGAGTCAGAACGGCCGCGGTCTCGATCTTGCGGGGCAGCACGGCATCGCGATGCCGCCACGCGCGCAGCGGACGGCCTCCGCGTTCCCAGCCGCGCACCTGCACCGGCTGCAGCTCGCCGGCGTCGACGAGCTCGGTGATCGATCGGGCGACCGCGGCACGGTCACGGATGCGGTAGTAGTCGGCGAGGTCGGACTGCGTCGCAACACCGCTCGAGCGAGCCGCACGGCGCGTCAACTCCAGGATCGCCTCGTCTCGGGAGATCTCCCGCGATCGGATAACGTCGGGGATCACCTGGTCGGCCAGCGCGTACGTGCGCTCGAAGCCCCGGCGGCCGCTCACGGCGACATCGCCCGTGCGCCAGAGGTGTTCGAGCGCGAGCTTGGCTTCGTCCCAGTCCCACCATGTTCCGCGCTCTCGCGGCGCGTCGTCGCGCAGGTCGGCGGGACGCAGCGGCCCCCTGGCGCGGAGTTCGTCCTGCACCCACTGCACCGTGCGCGCGTTGTTGCTCATCCACGAGTCCTCATCCGCCCACTTCCGCCGGAAGTCGTCCATGCGGAATCGCCACAGCGGCCAGTCCGCCACCGGGATGAACGTCGCCTCGTGGGCGAGGTACTCGACGTAGTGGGTGGTGCGGGAAAGGAAGACCCTGTCGAGCAGTGTCGGGTCGTAGGAGCCGAGACGCGAGAAGAGCGGCAGGTAATGCGAGCGCGCGAACACGTTCACCGAATCGATCTGAAGGACGCCGAGCCGATCCATCACGCGGTGCACGTGGCGCGCGGTGACCGATGCGGGTCGGGATCTGGTGAACCCCTGAGCGGCGAGGGCGATCCGCCGGGCGTGCGGGGAGCTGAGGGTCTCGGTCACGCCGTCAGCGTATCGCCGGGCACCGACATCTCCGCTCTTCGGTGATGGATGCGTCGAACGGCATACGGCTTGACCGTAGACTTGGGCGATGAGCGAGGACCAGCGCCCCCGGCTGCGAGATCTCTTCCGTCCGCGCCCGGTCTCCACCGACCGCACCGTGACGACCGATGCCGATGAGGCGGTGCCCTTGCCGCTGCGCATCACGGCGAGCTACTCCTGGCGGCTGCTGATCATCGCCGCAGCGATCGGCGTCTTCATCTGGCTGGTGATGCTGCTGAAGCTCCTGGTCATCCCGCTCATGGTCGGCATCCTCATCACAGCACTCCTGTGGCCGGCGTTCTCGTGGATGCTGCGACGCGGATTCCCACGCTGGCTGGCGATCACGATCTCGCTGATCGGAACGGCCGCCATCGTGACCGGACTGATGTGGCTGGTCGTCTGGCAGGTGCGCGCTCAGCTGCCCGACGTGCAGGCACGCTCGACCGAGGCGTTCGACCAGTTCCAGGTCTGGCTCCACGAAGGTCCCCTGAACCTCTCCGACACCCAGATCGCCGACTACCTGCAGCAGGGCCTCGACTTCCTCGACGAGCAGACGCAGGCGCTCTGGACGGGCGCACTGGCCATCGGCACGACGGTCGGACACGTCGCGACCGGTGCGCTGCTGTCGCTGTTCATCCTCATCTGTCTCCTCGCCGACGGCGCAGGAATCTGGCGCTGGACCCTTCGGATCTTCCCGCGCAAGGCGCGGCCCGCCGTCGACGGTGCCGCCCGAAACGGCTGGGCGACGATCGTGAACTACGCCCGCACTCAGTTGTTCGTGGCCACCATCGACGCGATCGGCATCGGCCTCGGGGCATTCCTGCTGCAGGTGCCGCTCGCGCTTCCGGTCGCCGTCCTGGTGTTCCTCGGCTCCTTCATCCCGATCGTGGGTGCGGTCGCGACCGGCGCCGTCGCCGTGTTCCTGGCTCTCGTCTACAACGGGCCGTGGATCGCACTGTGGATGCTCGTGGTCGTGCTGGCGGTCCAGCAGATCGAGGGCCACATCCTGCAGCCGATCATGATGGGCTCCGCGGTCAAGGTGCATCCGCTCGCCGTCGTCCTCGTCGTGGCGGGCGGCGCGATGATCGCCGGCATCCCCGGAGCACTGTTCGCCGTTCCGCTTGCGGCCTTCGTCAACGTCGCGGCCGTGACCATCAGTTCTGGTTCCTGGCGCACGGGCGTCGGGCCCAGCGGAGACCTTATCTGGAGCACAGTACCGCGCGAGCGGAGACGGAGGAATCGATGAGTGCAGTCCCCAGCCTGACCGAGTTCGAGCTAGCGGCTCAGAGTCTGGCTGAGGTGATCTCGCACACGCCGACGCTGCCGTCGCGAGCCCTCTCCGACATTCACGGAGGCACCGTCCTGCTGAAGATGGAGAATCTTCAGCGCACGGGCTCGTTCAAGATCCGCGGTGCCGCGTACCGCCTCTCACGCCTGAGTGCTGAGGAGCGCTCGCGGGGCGTCGTCGCCGCATCCGCCGGCAACCACGCCCAGGGCGTCGCGCTCGCGGCGCAGGCGCTCGGCATCCCCGCGACCATCTTCATGCCGCTGGGGGTTCCGGTTCCCAAGCTCCTCGCCACCCGCGGGTACGGCGCCGAGGTCGTGCTGGAGGGTGAGACCGTGGCGACATCGCTGCGTCTGGCGGCGGAGTTCTCCGAGCGCACCGGTGCGGTGCTGATCCACCCGTTCGACCACCGCGACGTCGTGATCGGGCAGGGGACGCTCGGACTCGAACTGCTCGAGGACGCCCCGGATGTCGACACCGTGGTCCTCGGCATCGGTGGCGGAGGCCTGATCGCGGGCGTCGCCGCGGCCGTGAAAGCGCGCGCCGCTGAACTCGGGCGCACCGTCCGCATCATCGGCGTCCAGGCCGAGAACGCCGCCGCTGTGCCCCCGTCGCTCGCTGCGGGCGAGCCCGTGGACATCGTCACCCGTCCGACGATCGCCGACGGCATCCTGGTCGCGCGCCCCGGCGCCATCCCGTTCGACATCATCAAGGAGCTCGTCGATGAGGTCGTCACGGTCTCGGACGACGACCTCGCTCGGGCGATCCTGATCCTGCTGGAGCAGGCGAAGGTCGTGGTCGAACCGGCCGGCGCGGCCGGCGTCGCGGCGATCCTGGCCGGCAAGGTCTCCGGCACCGGCACGACGATGGCGGTGCTGTCGGGCGGCAACATCGATCCGCTGCTCCTGCAGCGCGTGGTCTCGCACGGGCTTGCGGCATCGGGCCGATACCTCACCATCCGCGTCCCACTGCCCGACCGTCCGGGCCAGCTCGCCCGCGTCTCCGAGCTCATCGCCGAGGCGGGTGCGAATGTCATCGAGGCGATGCACACCCGTCATGGTCATGGACTCCAGATCAGCGAGGTCATCCTCGAACTCAGCGTCGAGACGCGTGGCCCCGAGCACTCGGAGCACACGCTCGACACGCTGCGGCGGGCCGGCTTCGAGCCCATCCTCGTCGCCGACTGACCTTCCCGCCCC
>NZ_JBLVOH010000136.1:81641-83195 GCF_053543675.1 Microbacterium umsixpiens | reverse complement strand
CGAAAGTGGGGTCGTTGCCGGCATCGGGCTGTAGAGGGCGGTTCGAACCGCCGCGCCGCTCTGTTCGGAAGCGGAGTTCATTCCCCGGTGCTACCCGTAGGCTGGAGGGATGGCGGAGAAGTCCTGGTCTCTCGGTCGCGCACTGCGCGGCATGTTCGTCAAGCCCACCATCGACGAGACGACGTGGGAGGACCTCGAGACGGCGCTGATCACGGCTGACTTCGGGCCCGACATCAGCGAGCGCGTCGTCGAGGACCTGCGGGCCAAAGTCGACAAGTACCGCACGACCGATCCTCGGGACCTCCAGCGCATGCTGCGCGAGACCCTCGAAGAGCACTTCGCGAAGTTCGACACGACACTCAAGCTCACCGAGCGTCCGGCCGTCGTGCTGGTCGTCGGCGTGAACGGCGTTGGCAAGACGACCACCATCGGCAAGTTCACCAAGTTCCTCCGCGGCTATCAGCGCAGTGTCGTCGTCGGTGCAGCCGACACGTTCCGCGCAGCGGCAGTCGACCAGCTCGCGACCTGGGCGCAGCGCGGGGGAGCGGCGATCGTCCGTCCGCAGCAGGAGGGCCAGGATCCTGCATCCGTCGCCTTCCAGACCGTCGAGTACGCCAAGCGCGAAGGTATCGAGATCGCGATCATCGACACCGCCGGCCGCCTGCACACCAAGGGCGGGCTCATGGACGAGCTCTCCAAAGTGAGACGCGTCATCGAGAAACAGGCTCCCATCAGCGAGGTGCTGCTGGTCCTCGATGCCACGACGGGCCAGAACGGCGTGATGCAGGCCGAGGCGTTCCTGGAGCACGCGGGCGTCACGGGGCTCGTCCTGACCAAGCTCGACGGTTCCGCGAAGGGCGGGTTCGTGCTTGCGGTGCAAGAGCGCACCGGCATCCCCGTGAAGCTGCTCGGACAGGGCGAGGGGATCGACGATCTCACCGGATTCACCCCCCATGTGTTCGTCCAGTCATTGGTCGGTTGATGACGGGACTACCGCAGTGAGCACGAGGCTGGTTTCATAGCGTTATGGCGATCGAACACGACTACTTCGGACTCCTGTCCTCGGGCCCCGACGGCTCGATCTTCTGGTCGGAGACCGTCGAACTCGGAGACCAGAGCGTCACCGTCGATCTGACCGCTCCGGACCAGGACGACGTGTCCGCGGACGCGCTGGACATCGCCGCGGGTCTCATCGCCGGACTTGAGAACGTCGACGACACCGCGCGGCGCGGGATGCTCTCCGAGGTCGATGACCGCACCAGCGAGGTGACCGAGTACATCCTCCAGCAGCAGGAGGCCTACGGCGACGATCTCCCGGAGGTCCTCGTCGACGTGTCAGGGGATGCGGCCGTGGACATCATCCGCTCGCTGCGCCTGATGAGCATGACCATCCTCGCCGACGAGCACGGAGGCTCGGAGCCCTTCGCCGTCCTCGAGTACGCCCTGGATGACAGCTCATCCGACGACGTCCTGCTCGTGAATCTCGGCTCGGACGGCACGGTGCAGTCGGTGATGAGCGCCGACTGAGCCACCGTCCCGGGGTGCCCCCGGGCC
>NZ_JBLVOH010000136.1:62160-81621 GCF_053543675.1 Microbacterium umsixpiens | reverse complement strand
CCCCGGGGACGACGGTCGATCAGACGGCCTGGGCGAACCCGAGGTCGGCGCTCTCTGCGATGTGCGACAGGTGGTCGGGGATCTCGCGCCCCTTGGACACCATCGACTGTGCCCACAGGCGCCCCGCACGGTACGACGACCGCACCAGCGGACCTGCCAGCACGCCGAGGAAGCCGATTCGCTCCGCCTCTTCCTTGAACTCGACGAATTCCGCCGGCTTCACCCATCGCGCGACCGGCAGGTGGCGGGGCGTGGGTCGGAGGTACTGCGTGATCGTGATGATGTCGCAGCCGGCTTCGTGCAGATCGTTCAGGGCTTGCACGACCTCTTCCGGCTCCTCGCCCATGCCGAGGATCAGGTTCGACTTCGTGATCAGTCCCGCATCGCGTGCCTGGGTGAGGACGTTCAGCGAGCGCTCATAGCGGAACGCGGGACGGATGCGCTTGAAGATGCGGGGCACCGTCTCCACGTTGTGGGCGAACACCTCCGGGCGGGCGTCGAAGATCTGTCCCAGGAAAGCGGGGTCGGCGTTGTGTTCGTTCGCGAGCAGCTCGACCCCGGTGTTCGGGTTGAGTTCGTGGATCTTCCGCACGGTCTCCGCGTTGAGCCACGCTCCGGTGTCCGGCAGATCGTCGCGGGCGACGCTCGTCACCGTGGCGTAGCGCAGGTTCATCCGTGCCACGCTCTCGGCGACGCGGCGAGGCTCGTCGGTGTCGTAGGCATCGGGCTTCCCCGTGTCGATCTGGCAGAAGTCGCATCGACGGGTGCATTGAGAGCCGCCGATGAGGAATGTCGCCTCGCGATCCTCCCAGCACTCGTAGATGTTCGGGCAGCCGGCCTCCTGGCACACCGTGTGCAGATCCTCACTCTTGACGAGGGAGTGGAGTGCCGTGTACTCCGGGCCCATCTTCGCCTTGGTCTTGATCCACTCCGGTTTCCGTTCGATCGGCGTCTCCGCGTTCCGGATCTCGAGTCGCAGGAGCTTGCGGCCCTCGGGGGCGGCGGTCATGCGCGGGCTCCTGTCAGCTCGGTGCGACCGTATTCGGTGACGAATGCCTCCGTCACCGCATCGACGAGATCGAGGGGGGACACGGCGGCGCCGACGACCTCGCTCACCGTCGTGACGCCGGCGTCGGTGATGCCGCACGGGACGATGCCCTGGAATCCGGCGAGCGTGTTGTCGCAGTTGATCGCGAAGCCGTGCATCGTCACCCCTTGCTGTACCCGTACACCGATCGCTGCGACCTTGTCCTCGGAAAGCGGGCGCCGCACCCACACTCCGCTCCGACCGTCGACCTGATAGCCCTCGATCCCGAACGGCTTGAGGATGTCGATGAGGAGGCGCTCCAGGCGACGCACATGCGCGACGACGTCGATGGGCTCGATCAGCCGCACGATCGGATACCCCACCAGCTGCCCCGGGCCGTGCCAGGTGATCTTGCCCCCGCGGTCCACATCGATCACCGGTGTGCCGTCCTGCGGACGCTCGTGCGCTTCGGTGCGTTTTCCCGCCGTGTAGACGGCCTCGTGTTCGAGGAGGATCAGCGTGTCCGGACGGATGTCGGCGACCACGCCGGCATGAACGCGTCTCTGCAGATCCCACCCGGCGACGTACGGCATGGGCGTCGGAGCGAACCCCGGAGTGAGGATGTCGAGCATCACGCTCTCCTTCTCTGATTAATTGGACCGAGGGCAACAATACTCCTCCGACGGTTGTCCGGTGCCTTCGGGCCGCGTCACGGTAGCGTGAGGGCATGAGTTCCACCGGCAGAGCAGGACGCCCGAAGGCGTCTTCGCGAGAGACTCTCGCGGAGGCGGCGTGCGAGCTCTTCCTGGAGCGCGGGTACGACGCGACGTCGGTGGCGGACATCACCCAGCGGGCCGGAGTGAGCAGGTCGAGCTTCTTCAACTACTTCACGTCGAAGAGCGACGTGCTCTGGTCAGGCGTGGACGAGCGCATCGGCGAAGCGATCCGGTCGCTCGGTGCGCTGGGGCGCGGGGCATCCGGCGATGCGGTGCGCCGGATCCTGCTGCTGGTCGTGCACGGTTTCGAGCCGGATCCGCTCGCCCTCGCGCTCCGCAATGCGGCGGCGATGGGTTTGCAGGATGAGCTCGTCAGGGACACCGGGCTCCGTCTGGCGCGGCTTTCCGATGCCGTTGCCGCCGCGGCGCGGACCGCGGGAATCGACGTCATCCGCGCCGACATCCTCGGAGCCGCCTACGCCGCAGCCGTGCTGTCGGCGCTGCGCGTCTGGGCGGAGCAGGGCGCGGGGCGCGGAACGCCGGAGGTCGTGCTGCGCGAGGCGCTCGGCCTGATCAACGACCTTCCCTGGCGAGAGTGACTCGCGCGGACGAAACGTCGTGAGCCGGACAGGTCATGAGTGAACCCACCCCCGAGGAGGAACTCATGATTCGAGACCAGTTGGACGAGCTGCTGGATGCGTCGGCACCGCCGCCCGCGACGATCCGGTCCGTCGACACGCGTGCGATGCTCGCCGAAGCGAGAACCGTCGCGAGGCCGCGGCGGAGGGGCCGCCGAGCAGCGGTGCTGAGTGGAGCGCTGGGCCTCCTGCTCGTCGGCGGTGCGGGCATCGCGACCGCGTCGTCAGACTGGCTCTGGGGGTCAGGGCTGGAGGATCCCGACCGAAGCTACACGTACACGTCGCCCACCTGGGGAGAATGCGAGATCCGCTACAGCGGTTGGGATACCCACAACCCGGTCACCCAGCTCCAGGTCAACCGGATCATCGACGACTGGTTCGCGAACACGGATGTCGAAGCGGCCGCGGAACCGTATGTGGCGGAGCAGCTCGCCGCCGTCGAGGCTGACCTGGCTGCGTCGGAGGAGACAGCCACGGATCCGCGGCAGCCTGACTTGAACGCGTGGCGAGCGCACGATCAGGCCCTCTCCATGGCGCTGTACGAGGAGCTGAAGGCCAACGGGATAGACACCGGTCGCGGTGACCTGGCAGGCGCGGATTCGCACAGCCAGCTCCACTGCGAAGGGGAGGACTGGGACGGCGAGGGGGGTACACCGTGACCCGTCACCCGGAGGATGCGTTGCTCCTCGCGGCCTTTGAGGCGAGCGCGTCGGATCTATTCGCGTACCTCTCGCGTCGAGTCGGCCCCGACGACGCTGCAGATCTCCTGAGCGAGACCATGGTCGTCGCGTGGCGCCGTGTTCGTCGACTGCCCGACGATCCCGAGCGTGCACGGATGTGGTTGTTCGGCGTTGCACGCGGAACGCTGCTCAATCATTCGCGCGGGGAGCGTCGGCGATGGGCGCTGGCGGACCGCATTCGTTCTCACGTCTCGCAGGAGCTTTCGACGGCCCCTGCGGACGCGGGCGCAGAGGTACGCGATGCGATCTCGCGTCTCGACCCGGACCTCGCCGAACTCGTCCGCCTGGTGCACTGGGACGGTTTCTCCCTGACCGACGCGGCCGAACTGCTGGGGGTTCCCGCGTCGACGGTGCGGGGGCGCTACCAGAGGGCGAAGGTCGAGCTCCGCGCCGCGCTGAGCGTGGAGGCTCCACTCGCGTAGAATCGACAGCACCATGGCTACCTTTGGCACGCTCTCCGATCGACTCACCGAGACCTTCCGCAATCTGCGCACGAAGGGAAAGCTCACTGCTGCCGACGTCGACGGCACCGTGCGCGAGATCCGCCGCGCACTGCTCGACGCCGACGTCGCACTCGTCGTCGTCAAGGAGTTCACCGCGAAGGTGCGCGAACGCGCCCTCGGTGACGAGGTCAACAAGGCGCTGAACCCCGCGCAGCAGGTCGTCCAGATCGTCAACGAGGAACTCGTGCAGATCCTCGGCGGCGAGCAGCGGCGCCTGCAGTTCGCGAAGACCGCACCGACCGTCATCATGCTCGCGGGCCTGCAGGGTTCCGGTAAGACGACCTTCGCGGGCAAGCTCGCGAAGCAGCTCGAGGGGGAGGGCCACACGCCTCTCCTGGTGGCCGCCGACCTCCAGCGCCCGAACGCCGTCAACCAGCTGCAGGTGGTGGCCGAGCAGGCAGGTGCTGCGGTCTACGCGCCCGAGCCCGGCAACGGTGTCGGCGATCCCGTGAAGGTATCGCGCGAGGGCGTCGAGTACGCGCGTCGTCAGCAGCACGACGTCGTGATCATCGACACCGCGGGTCGTCTCGGCGTCGATGCCGAGCTCATGAAGCAGGCCGCCGACATCCGCAAGGCCGTCGACCCCGATGAGGTCCTGTTCGTCATCGACGCGATGATCGGTCAGGATGCCGTCAACACGGCGAAGGCGTTCCAGGAGGGTGTCGACTTCACCGGCGTCGTCCTGTCCAAGCTCGACGGCGATGCCCGCGGTGGGGCGGCGCTGTCGGTGGCCTCGGTCACCGGTCGTCCGATCATCTTCGCCTCCACAGGAGAGCGTCTCGAAGACCTCGAGCCGTTCCACCCCGACCGCATGGCGAGCCGCATCCTCGACCTCGGCGACATCCTGACCCTCATCGAGCAGGCCCAGCAGGCCTTCGATGAGGAAGAGGCCATGAAGATGGCCGAGAAGCTCGCGACCGAGGCCTTCACCCTCGAGGACTTCCTCGACCAGCTTCAGCAGATGAAGAAGATGGGTTCGATGAAGAAGATGCTCGGGATGCTCCCGGGCATGGGTCAGATGAAGCAGCAGCTCGAAGACTTCGACGAGCGTGAGATCGACCGCACCGAGGCCATCATCCGCTCGATGACCCCGGGGGAGCGTCGCAACCCCAAGGTGCTCAACGGCTCGCGTCGTCTGCGCATCGCGCGTGGTTCCGGCATGACCGTCACGGACGTGAATCAGCTGGTGCAGCGCTTCGAGCAGGCCGCGAAGATGATGAAGACCGTGGCCCGCGGCGGCACGCCGAACATTCCCGGTATGGGTGCGGTCCCCGGAATGGGGCGGCCTGGCGCATCCTCGAAGCGCGGCAAGAAGACGAAGTCCTCCGGTGGCTCGCGTTCGGGCAACCCGGCGAAGCGCGCGGCGGAGAACGCCGGAATCACCGCGACCTCGACGCCGACCGGTTCGGGCTTCGGCCTCGGTGGTGCTGCAGGCCAAGCGCCGAGTGAGGCCGACCTCGCCGAGATCCAGAAGCTGTTCGGCAAGGGCTGAACCGCGCTCAGCGCGGAGCGGCCAGGGCGGCGGATGACGTCTGCCGCGATCGCCTGGCGTCTGCGGCCGGCGGCCGGGCGACGATCTGTCCGAGGATGAGCGCGCCGATCGTGAGGGTCAGGCCGAACGCCTGGACAACCGTGAAGCGCTCACCCGCGACCAGCACACCCAGGATCGTCGCGACGATGGGGGAGAGTAGTGCGAGTAGGCCCGGCGCGATCACTGGGAGCTGCTGGATGCCTCGGAACCACAGCGTGTACGCGACGATCCCGCCGGCGGTGCCGAGCCAGAGATAGCCGAGCGCGGCTCCACCGTCGATCGCGGCGGGCACGCCCTCGACCGCGAGTGTGAGCGGGAGCAGCAGCAATCCACCAGCCGAAAGCTGCCATCCGGCGTATGCGACGGGACCGACTCGGTCAGGCCGTCCCCAGCGTTTGGTGAGGATCATCCCCGCTCCGGTGGCGGTGACGCCTCCGACCGCAGCCAGCACACCCCAGAAGTCGAGTTCCGCGGCCGGCCCCAGGACGACGAGCGCCACGCCGCCGGCTCCGATGACCGCCGCCGCTGCGGTGAGGGGTCTGATCCTCTCCTGCAGGACGAGGGCGCCGAGTATCAGCACGATGAGCGGTTGAGCTCCCGCAACAGCAGCGGCGACTCCGCCGGGAAGCCGCTCGGCCGCCAGGAACAGGAGGGGGAAGAAGGCGCCGATGTTGAGCGCGCCGAGCACGAAGGACTTCCACCACCACGACCCGTGGGGCAGTCGTCGGCTGATGAGCACGGCTAGCAGCCCGGCCGGGAGGGCGCGAAGCAGGCCGGCGAAGAGTGGATGGCCCGGCGGAAGCAGCTCGGTGGTGACGAGGTACGTCGTTCCCCAGGCGATGGGGGCGAGTGCGGTCAACAGCACAAGCGTCAGGCGGTTCATATCTCCAGCGTGCCCCCCGCGATCATATGAGTCCAACGCATGCTTGTCACGCCACCCATGAGGTGAAATCATCGACGGATGGAACTCCAACAGCTCCGGTATGTTGTCGAGGTGGCCGCGGCCTCCAGCTTCACTCGTGCGGCCGAACGGTGCTTCGTCACGCAGTCCGCGTTGAGTCATCAGATCGCCGCTCTCGAGCGTGAGCTCGGTCAGCGACTGTTCGTGAGATCGAGTCGCAGCGTTCGTTTGAGCGAGGCGGGGGAGGCGTTCCTGGAGCACGCGCGGACGGCGCTCCGGGCGGCAGAGCAAGCGCGGGAGAGCGTAGCCGCAGCGGTGGGCGTGGTGACCGGCACGCTCCGGATCGGCGTCATCCCGACGGTGACCGCCGTCGACATCCCGGAGGTGCTGGTCGCGTACCGGGCCGCGCATCCGCTCGCGCGAGTCGAGCTGCAGGTGGGGAACAGCGACGTGCTGATGACGCGCCTGCGTCGCGGCGACCTCGATGTCGCCCTTCTCGGTCTCCGCGAAGGGACTCAGCCGCTGGGTGTGGCTTCGCGCGTCCTGTCGCGGGACCGGCTGATGGCGGCGCTCCCTCGTGGGCACGAGCTGTCCGAGACCGGTGTGGTGACATTGCACGACCTCGCCGGTGCGACGTTCGCCGACTTCCCGGCGGGCACCTCGGGGCGCGCGCAGAGCGATGCGGCCTTCGCATCCGCGGAACTGTCGCGGGATGTCGCCTTCGAGGCGGACTCCGCCACCCTCCTCCTCGGTCTGGTCGCCGCCGGGCTGGCGGTGACTCTGCTCGCACCGGGGACGATCGAACGATCTGCGGCAGATGTCGCGACCGCCGAGGTCCGCGACGGTCCCGTACGCGTGGAGCACCTGGCGTGGGACCTCGCGGCACCGCGGAATGTGGCGAAGGCCTTCCTCGCCGTCATTGACGACGTCGTTCCCGGGAACGCGAAAGCGGGCCCGGAGGAGCACTCCGGACCCGCTTTCCTGTGACGTCAGGTCACTTCACGTCGTCGTCGACCCAGTCCATCGACTTGGTGACGGCCTTACGCCACAGGCGCAGCTGACGGTCGCGCTCCGCGTCCTCCATGGAGGGCTGCCAGCGCTTGTCTTCCTGCCAGTTCGCGGACAGGTCATCCAAGCCGTTCCAGAATCCGACAGCGAGGCCGGCTGCGTACGCTGCGCCGAGTGCCGTCGTCTCTGCGACGACCGGGCGCACCACCGGCACGCCGAGCACGTCGGCCTGGAACTGCATGAGCGCATCGTTGGCGACCATGCCGCCATCGACCTTGAGCTCGGTCAGGTCCACTCCGGCGTCGGCGTTGACCGCATCGAGCACGTCGCGAGTCTGGAAGGCCACGGCCTCCAGCGCAGCGCGCGCGATGTGGTTCTTGTTGGCGTAGCGGGTGAGGCCCACGATCGCGCCACGGGCGTCCGAGCGCCAGTACGGCGCGAACAGACCCGAGAACGCCGGGACGATGTACACGCCGCCGTTGTCCTCGACCTGCTCGGCCAGCTTCTCGACCTCGGGGGCCGAGGAGATGATGCCGAGCTGGTCACGCAGCCACTGGATGAGGGACCCGGTGACGGCGATGGAGCCCTCCAGTGCGTAGTGCGTCGGGCCGTCGCCGAGCTTGTACCCCACAGTGGTGAGCAGCCCGTTCTTCGAGTGGACGATCTCCTCGCCCGTGTTGAAGATCAGGAAGCAACCCGTTCCGTAGGTGTTCTTGCTCTCGCCGGTCTGGAACGCGGCCTGCCCGAACGTCGCCGCCTGCTGGTCGCCCAGGATGCCGGCGATCGGCGTCTCGCGCAGCAGCGACGAGCTCTCGGCGGTGCCGTATACCTCGGACGAGGAGCGGATCTCCGGCATCATCGAGCGCGGCACGCCGAACGCCTCGAGGATGTCGTCGCGCCACTCGAGCGTCTCGAGGTCCATGAACATCGTGCGGGAGGCATTCGTGACATCCGTGACGTGCACGCCGCCATCGGCTCCACCGGTGAGGTTCCAGAGGACCCAGCTGTCGGTGGTGCCGAAGATCAGGTCGCCCGCCTCCGCCTTCTCGCGCGCACCCTCGACGTTCTCGAGGATCCAGGCGATCTTGGTGCCGGAGAAGTACGTCGCCAACGGGAGGCCGACAACCGGCTTGAACCGCTCGACGCCGCCGTCAGCCGCCAGGCGGTCGACGATGTCCTGCGTGCGGGTGTCCTGCCAGACGATCGCGTTGTAGGCCGGCTTCCCGGTCTTCTTGTCCCACACGACGGCGGTCTCGCGCTGGTTCGTGATGCCGACTGCCGCGATGTCGTGACGCGTCAGGTCGGCGCGGCCGAGGGCCAGCCCGATGACCTCCTGCACGTTGCGCCAGATCTCGGCGGCGTCGTGCTCGACCCAACCGGCCTTCGGGAGGATCTGTTCGTGCTCCTTCTGGCCGGTCGCGACGATGCTGCCCTTCTTGTCGAAGATGATCGCGCGGCTCGACGTCGTTCCCTGGTCGATGGCGATGATGTAGTCAGCCACTTGTGCTCTCCTTTGAATTCAGTGCGATGGGATGTGCGTCAGCCGGCGAGGCCGAGCAGCACGGGTGCGGCGAGGGCGGCGATCACACCACCGATGAGGGGCCCGACGACGGGTACCCACGAGTAGGACCAGTCGCTGGCACCCTTGCCCTTGATCGGCAGGATCGCGTGGGCGATGCGCGGACCGAGGTCACGGGCGGGGTTGATCGCGTAGCCGGTCGGACCACCGAGCGACGCGCCGATTCCGACCACGAGCAGCGCCACCGGCAGCGCCGTGAGCGGCCCGAGGCCTCCGGGCACGCCGACCTCGATGTCGCCGTAGTCGGCGAACGCGAAGATGCCGAACACGAGCACGAAGGTGCCGATGATCTCCGTCACGAGGTTCCAGCCGTAGGAACGGATGGCGGGGCCGGTGGAGAAGACGCCGAGCTTGTTGGCGGCCTCCGGCTCCTCATCGAAGTGCTGCTTGTAGGCGAGCCAGACGACGATCGCACCGAGGATGGCGCCGACGAGTTCCGCCGCCGTGGCGGTGAGGAACATCACGACGCTGATCTTGCCGGCGACCATGAGGCCGATGCCGACTGCGGGGTTGAGGATCGCACCGGAGTACGCGGAGACGAGCACACCGGCGAAGACCGCGAGGCCCCATCCCCAGTTGACCATCAGGAAGCCGCCGCCGAAGCCCTTGTTCTTCGCAAGGGCCACGTTGGCGACCACACCACAACCGAGGAGGACCAGCATCGCTGTACCGACCAACTCCGAGAGGAAGTAGAGACCGAGATTCACATCAGCCATGTCTTCTTTGACCTTTCTTGTGTGTCGAGGCCCCTCTGCCCTGACACTTTATGGGGTTGCACCGCGAGGAGGGCGGCAGTCCGAAGTCCTGTCAGCCGCGGGTGCGGGAGCGGATATCGAGTCCGTGTCGTTCGTTCAGCAATTGGCGGGTCTGGTCGAGTTCGGCGTCGTGGCGCGCGCGGTCCCAGCCGAGCATCGGAGCGAGCGCGTCGGCGATCTCATCGAGCACCTCGGCGTTCGCGTTCCCGGTGAAGGCGATGCTGGTGCGGCGGAGCACGATGTCCTCGAGGCGCGCCACCATCTCGTTCTGCACCATCCACTCGAGCTCGCGCGTGGAGAGGTCGCCGCCCGCGAGGGGAGAATCCGGTCCCTGCTCGACATAGGCCCACACATCGGCTGCGCGTGTTCCGTATCGTGCAAGCAGCTGGTCGGCACGTGCCCCGGCGCCGGGGAGGTTCTCCTGGATCCAGATCCGGCGTGCCTTCTCAGTGCGCGGGAACTCGCGGCCGCCGCCGATCGCGCGTCCGGCGGTGGAGACTGTCCTGGTGCGGTCGATCAGGCTCAGCACGGTGTCGGAGAGCGACTCGCCGAGCGCGCGGAACGTGGTCCACTTGCCGCCGACGAGGCTGACGAGCGGGACGGCACCCTTCTCATCGACTTCGATGCGGTAGTCGCGTGACACGAACCCGGGGGCGGTGTCCTCGTGACGCGGCAGCGGACGGATACCGGAGAACTTGTAGACGATCTGATCGCGGGAGACCGGAATCGTCGGGAAGACGTGGTGGATCAGTTCGAAGAAGTAGTCGACCTCTTCCTCGGTGCACACCGGGACCTCGCGCGGGTCGGCGTCGATGTCGGTGGTGCCGACGAGCACTCGCCCCTTGAGCGGGTAGATGAGGACGATGCGGCCGTCGGAATGCTCGAAGAAGATCTCCCTGCCCTGCGTCGCCTCCAGCAGTTCGGGGTGGTCGAGCACGATGTGCGAGCCCTTGGTTCCGCCCATGAACCGGGTGTCCTCGCCGAGCGCGTCGTTCGTGAGGTCCGTCCAGGGGCCGGACGCGTTGACCACGACATCGGCGTGAACGCGGAATTCGGTGCCGCTCTCGCGATCGCGGAGGACCACCTCATCGCCCTCGCGCGCGATCGCCTCGACGTAGTTGAGCGCGTGTGCTTCGGGGTGTGCTGCGCGACCGTCCTGGAGCACGTCGAGCGCGAGACGCTCGGGGTCGTGCATCGACGCGTCGTAGTAGGTCGCCGTGTACTTGATGTTCGGGTCGAGCGACGGCAGTTCGGCGAGCGACTTCTTCCGACCGAGGAAGCGGTGTCGGGGCACCATTCCGCCGTCACGCGAGAACGTGTCGTAGATCGTCAGGCCGACCTTGATCAGGAACGCGCCGCGTTCCTGGGGCTTGCCGCTCTTGTGCGTCAGGAATCGCAGGGGAGCGGACAGGATGCCGGAGAAGGTGGAGTAGATCGGGATGGTCGTCTGCAGCGGCTTCACGTAGTGAGGGGCTATCTTGAGCAGTCCGTTGCGCTCCTCGACGGACTCGCGCACGAGCCGGAATTCGCCGTTCTCGAGATAGCGGATCCCGCCGTGGATCATGTGGCTCGACGCTGCGGATGCGCCCGATGCGAAGTCGCCGCGCTCGACGAGCACGACATCGACACCTTGGAGCGCCAGGTCGCGGAACGTGGAGATGCCGTTGATCCCGCCACCGATGACGAGCACCTTGGTGCGTCCGGATTCGCGGACGGCGCGAACCTCTGCGCGCTCCGCTGACGAGTGTGTGGAATCGATCATCGTCGACCCTCTCTTCCTTACTTGCCAACCAGCATCGACCTGTGTGGCATCCCGCGCAAGCCCACTGCACATATGTGCAAGGATCGAGGGTGAGGAGGTCACGATGGCCGGTCAGAGCGCGGAAACCCGCGATAGCAAGCTGATCGCGGCGCTCACGGCCGCGCAGCTCTACTACATGCAGGACAAGACGATGGAGGTGATCGCGCAGGAGCTCGGTACCTCCCGTTCCTCGGTCTCACGCCTCTTGAGCTTCGCGCGGGAGAGCGGCCTCGTCGACATCCGCATCAACTCGCCGCTGGAGCGGCTCGGCATGCTCGAACAGCGCATCCGCGACCGGCACCGGGTGGCCGCACACGTCGTTCCCATGCCCGAGATCCTCAGCGAGGTGGAACGTCTCGAGCGCGTCGCGCTCACGGCCGGCCGCCTGCTGTCCCAGTTCGTCGACTCCAATATGATCATCGGTGTGGCCTGGGGATCGACGATCAGTGCGGTGAGCCGCGGCCTCACGCAGAAGGAGACGCACAACACGACCTTCGTCCAGCTCAACGGGGCCGGCAACACCCAGACCACCGGCGTGGAGTACTCCAGCGACATCCTGCAGCGGTTCGGCAGCGCCTTCGGTGCGCAGGTGCAGCAGTTCCCCGTGCCCGCGTTCTTCGACGATCCCGCCACCCGTGAGGCGATGTGGCGCGAGCGCAGCACCCGTCGAGTGCTCGATCTGCAGGCGAAGATGGACGTCGCGGTCTTCAGCCTGGGGTCTCCGGCTGCCGAGGTTCCGAGTCGCGTGTACGTCGGCGGATATCTCGGACGCGACGACTACCGCAGCCTGCGCGAGGACCACGCGATCGGCGACGTCGCCACGGTGTTCTTCCGATCCGACGGATCCTGGCGGGATATCCGCGTGAACGCCCGGGCGACCGGACCGGGACTCGACCGCCTGCGCCGCGTTCCTCGTCGGATATGCGTCGTGTCGGGCGTCCCGAAGCTGGTCAGCCTCCGGGCCGCCCTCTCCGCAGGGCTCATCACCGACGTCGTCCTGGATGAAGGACTCGCCCGGCGCCTCGTCGAGGACTGAGTCGACCGCCGACAGAGGTCGTGGCTACGCGCCTTCTGTCGACGCCTCGGGTCCGGAACGGAACTCGCGGATGAGGTGCTGCACGACGGCGGTGAGATCACCGGCGGTGGCGTTCGCGATCACGAGCTGACGTTCGTAGCTGGCCCCGTTCTCGAGGGTGACGGCGTTGTTGCCGAATTCGCGGACGCAACCGAGTTCCACAGCCACGGGCGCCAGCTCATCGAGGACTTCGGCGAGATGCTCTCGCACCGGGCGCTGCGTTCCGGCCGCATCGACGATTACCCGTGCGTCGAGCCCGTATCGCGCCGCGCGCCACTTGTTCTCCCGGTGGAACCACGCCGGGAGTTCGGGAAGGGCCCGCCCCTCGTCGAGCTCACGGGAGAAGTGCTCGACGAGCACCTGCACGAGCGCCGCGACCGACGCAAGCTCCGGCAGCGTCGAGAGGCCGTCGCACGCTCGCACCTCGATGGTCCCCCAGCGTGGAGCGGGACGGATGTCCCAGCGCACCTCCGTGGCATCCGCCATCACGCCGGTGCGGACCATGTCGTCGAGATACGACTCGTACTGGGACCAATCGCGCAACGGCCAGGGGAGTCCGGCCGTCGGAAGCTGTTGGAACACCAGCGCGCGGTTCGAGGCGTAGCCGGTGCGCTCGCCCGCCCAGAACGGACTCGACGCCGACAGGGCCTGCAGATGGGGGAGGTATGCCGAGAGCGCGTTGATGATGGGGAAGACCTTGCGCTGGTCTTCCACCCCGATGTGCACGTGGATCCCCCAGATCATCATGTTGCGACCCCACCACTGGGTGCGCTCGATGAGGGTGTGATACCGCGACTTGTCGGTGACCTCCTGATCGAACCACTGCGCGAACGGGTGACTGCCCGCCGACAGCAGCTCGATGCCGGCCGGGTCCGTCGCGGTGCGCACAGCCGTGATGGCGTTCGCGATGTCGTCGACTGCATGCGCCACGGAATCGCCGATCCCGCTCGTGACTTCGATCGTGTTCGTGAGCAGCTCGCCGGTGACGGTGTGGCGCTCATCCTCGCTCTCGGCTTCGAGCGCCGCCAGCAGTTCCGGGGCGCGTCCGACGAGGTCACCGCTCACGGGATCCGCGAGCATGATCTCCCATTCGAGGCCGACGGTGGATCGGGCGGAAGTGGCGAACTCGAGTTTCACCCGCACAGTCTGACACGCGGGCGACGCGACACGACAACGGCCGTTGCGCCACGTTTCGCGCCGGGCGCGAGGATCTGGCAGAATAGAGGGTCGGACGACCTGCTCGACCCTCTATCCAGCAGGTGTCCACACTCATTTGAGCTTCCGCCGGGTGTGCACCCCACTCTCCAGGCGATCAGTTCGTTTCCTTCCACACAATTCAGGAGAATCGTGGCTGTCAAGATTCGTCTCAAGCGCCTGGGCAAGATCCGTGCGCCGTACTACCGCATCGTCGTCGCCGACTCGAAGACCAAGCGCGATGGTCGCGTGATCGAGGAGATCGGCAAGTACCACCCCACCGAGGAGCCCTCGTTCATCGAGGTCGACTCCGAGCGTGCGCAGTACTGGCTCTCCGTCGGCGCGCAGCCGACCGAGCAGGTCGCCGCCATCCTCAAGATCACGGGCGACTGGGGCAAGTTCAAGGGCGACGCCGACGCGAAGTCCACGCTCAAGGTGAAGGAGCCCAAGGCTCCCTTCGAGATCGATGCGTCCAAGAAGTCCGTCGTCAAGCCGAAGGCCGAGAAGAAGGTGGAGGCCCCCGCTGAGGAGGCTCCCGCCGCGGCCGACGCGGAGGCCGCTGAGGCCCCCGCCGCCGACGCAGAGTAATCCGCCGTGCTCGCCGCCGCGCTCGAACACATCGTCAAGGGGATCGTCGATCACCCGGAAGATGTCCGCATCAATGAATCCACATCGCCGCGAGGCGACCTCCTCGAGGTGCGCGTGCACCCCGATGACCGTGGACGCGTGATCGGGCGCGGCGGCCGCACAGCCAAGGCCCTTCGCACCCTCGTCAGCGCGCTCGCTGACGGGCGGCGGGTCCGCGTCGATGTCGCGGACGACTGACGTGGTGCCGAAGGACCGCAACCAGGGCAAGAATCAGCTGCGCGTCGGGCGTCTCGTGAAGGCGCACGGTCTCAAAGGCGGCCTCAAGCTCGAGCTGTACACCGACAACCCGGCGGGTCGTTTCACCCCCGGTGCCGGCTTCACGGTGCAGGTGCCCGAGGCATCGCCGTGGCACGGCAAGGACATCACCGTTCGCGAATACCGCTTGATGAACGGGAATCCGGTCGTCTTCTTCGAAGATGTCGATGACCGAGAAGCCGCCGAGAGCCTCGTCAAGGCGATCCTCTGGATCGATCAGGACGTCGATGAGGTCGAGGACGACGCCTGGTTCGATCACCAGCTCGTGGGGCTCGACGTCGTTCGCGACGATGCGGTCATCGGCCGGGTCATCCGCGTCGAGCACTTCCCGGCGCAGGATCTGCTCATCGTGAAGTCCGGCGAGAACGAGGTCATGGTCCCTTTCGTGGCCGCCATCGTCCCCACCGTCGACGTCTCGGCCGGTCGTCTGATCGTGACGCCGCCGCCGGGACTCTTCGAGGAGCTCCCCGACGCCGCGGATGCCGAGCAGCCGTCGGGCTCGGACGCCGAAGCCCCTGAGTGACCGCTGATACGGTTCCCCCGTGCGCATCGACGTCCTCTCCATCTTTCCGTCCTACTTCGACGGCCTGACGCTCTCCCTCCTCGGGAAGGCGCAGCACGCCGGCATCATCGACCTTCGCGTGCATGACCTCCGCGACTGGACGTCCGATCGTCACAACACGGTCGACGACACCCCGTACGGCGGTGGCGCCGGCATGGTCATGAAGCCGGAGCCATGGGGTCTTGCTCTCGATGACGTCGCCGGTCCGTCCGATACGGCGGGGGCCGAGCGACCGACCATCATCTTCCCGTCACCTGCCGGTGAGGTCTTCACGCAGAAGACCGCACGGGCGCTGGCCGCCCATGAGCACCTCGTCTTCGGGTGCGGACGTTACGAGGGCATCGACGAACGCGTCTTCGAGTACGCAGCCGACCTCGGCGAGGTGCGCCTCATCAGCCTCGGGGACTACGTCCTGAACGGGGGAGAGGTCGCCACGATGGCGATGATCGAGGCGATCGGGAGGCTCATCCCCGGCGTCGTCGGCAATCCGGAAAGCCTCGTCGAGGAGTCGCACGAGGACGGGCTCCTGGAGTACCCCTCGTACACGAAGCCCGCCTCATGGCGCGAGCGGTCGGTGCCGGACATCCTGCTGAGCGGCAACCACGGGGCGATCGCCACCTGGCGCCGCGAGCAGCAGTTCGAGCGCACCAGGCTGCGTCGCCCTGATCTCCTCCCGGACGACGAGACCTCGCAGTCCTGACCGGGATCGACGCCGAATCCGCTCGGATGCGCCTGTCAGAGCATCCGCTCCGAGGTGCCATCGATCTCGAAGACCACGCCATGCGGATGTCTCAGTCCGAGCGCGTTCGACGCATCGAGACGTCGTAGCTCGGCACGCAGCATCCGTCCGATCATCTCGTGGCTCACGAGCAGCGGTGTCCCCTCGGACGCCCATCCGCAGCTGCTGAGGGCCTTTCGCGCTCGGGAACGGGCTTGCGCGTAACTCTCACCGCCGGGGAATGCCCATCCGTAGCGATTGGCGGCGCGCTCCTCTCTGGCCATCGGATACGCCGTGTCGATCTCGTCCCAAGTCATACCCGCCAGCGCACCGTGATCGAGATCGGCGAGTTCCGGCACCTCAATGACCTCGGCCCCGAGCCGGTCAGCGATGATGACCGCGGTCTGCATGGCTCTACCGAGCGGGCTGGAGCACACGGTGAGCACGCCGGCGTCACCGAGGCGGGAGGCGATCGCGCGGGCTTGGGCGATGCCTTCGTCGGTGAGGGGCGAGTCGAGCTGACCCTGCAAGCGGTGTTCGACGTTCCACACGGTCTGACCATGCCGAGCGAGGAGAAGACGCTCCGGCACATGGCGATCCTGCGGAATCATGGACTCAGGATGGCATACGCCCTCGCGTTTCGGCTCGTGGCGCGGGTCAGTCCACGCCGAGGAACGATCGGTCGGTCAGGATGATGGGGCCGTCTTCCGTGATCGCGATGGTGTGCTCGGAGTGGGCGCCGCGTGAACCGTCAGCGCTGCGCAGGGTCCATCCGTCGGGGTCGGTCACCAGCTCGTCTGTCGTCGCGAGGAGCCAGGGCTCGAGTGCGAGGACCAGGCCGGCCCTCAGGGGAAAGCCCCGGCCGGCGCGGCCGTCGTTCGGCACGTGCGGGTCCCCGTGCATCGTGCGTCCGACTCCGTGCCCACCGAAGTCGGTGTTGATCGAGTAGCCCTCGCCGTGTGCGATGGCGGCGACGGCCGCGGAGATGTCGCCGATGCGGTTTCCGACCGTTGCGGAGTCGATCGCGGCGGTCAGGGCGCGTTCGGTGGTATCGATGAGTCGAAGGTCTTCTTCACGAGCCGCGCCGACGACGAACGACACCGCCGAGTCGGCGACCCAACCGTCGACCGACACTGCGAAGTCGAGGGTGACGAGGTCGCCGTCGCGCAGTGTGTAGTCATGGGGGAGGCCGTGCAGCACGGCGTCGTTGACCGAGGTGCAGATCACCTTGCCGAACGGACTCGCTCCGAACGAGGGGTGATAGTCGATGTAGCAGGACTCTGCCCCGGCCTTGCGGATCATGTCATGTGCGCGGCGATCGATCGAGAGGAGATTCGTCCCGACCTTCGTCTCGTCGCGCAGGGTGGCCAGCGTCTCGGCCACGAAACGTCCTGCGGCGCGCATCTCATCGATCTCGGCAGGGGTGCGCAGTTCGATCATCGGGTTTCCTCTCGTCGTCTCCATTCTCCCTGATCCGGCGCGGCCGGTTCCCCGACCGCTCTCAGCGAACACCGGGCCACAGGGGCGGGCATCGTCGTACGATCTGAGCATGTGGTTGCGACAGGCCTTCTTCCGCTGGCTTCTCCCGGCGGCGTTCCTCCTGCCGCTCTGGCTGCTGATCGGCTGGGGGGTCTTCCAGGGCGGCTGGTCCATCCTCTGGGTGCTGCTCATCGCGATGCCGTCCGTCTTCGTCGGGCAGCTCCTGCTCACGCTCCTGACGCGCTCGCGCCCGTCCGTTCGCATCGAGCGGGCCGTGTCGTGGTGGGACGTCGTCGGTTTCACGATCTGGAACGGGCTCACCATCGCCGTCGGCTTCTTCATCGACGGGGCTTTCCCATGGTTGCTGACCGGCGCGATCGTCGCCGGCATCGCCCTGATCTGGTTGCAGCTGTGGCAGCTGTGGAACGAGGCGAAGGGGAGCGGGACCCGACTGCGCGAGACCATCACCTGGTCCACGATCCCGACCGTCGACGAACCGGCCCCTCCTACACGAGCACACGAGATCATCGTGGTGCGGGAGACCGACGGTCGCGACTGAGGTCATCGTTTTGGCCGGTCGCGGCATCCATGGCAGAATGGGTGTTTGTGCTGTGACCGGCTCTGCCACAGGGGAGCCCGCGGACGTTCACCGTTCCGTACAGCTCACTCCCTTCTTGTTCCTTTGAATACATGCATGCGACCTGTGGCGGGTGCAGAGAGAGATGATCATGCAGATCCTCGACGCCGTCGACGCGGCTTCCCTTCGTTCGGACATCCCGGACTTCTTCCCCGGTGACACCGTCAAGGTTCACGTCAACATCACCGAGGGCAGCCGCTCTCGTATCCAGGTCTTCCAGGGTGTCGTCATCGGCCGTCAGGGCGACAGCGTGCGCGAGACCTTCACGGTCCGCAAGATCAGCTTCCAGGTGGGCGTCGAGCGTACCTTCCCGGTGCACTCCCCGGTGATCGACCACATCGAGGTCGTCACCCGCGGTGACGTGCGTCGCGCGAAGCTCTACTACCTCCGCCAGCTCCGTGGCAAGAAGGCCAAGATCAAGGAGAAGCGCGACCGCTGAGTCGCAGGTTCTCCACAGCACCCCAGGACACGATGTCCTGGGGTGCTGTGTTCTGTCCCCGGTGTGCGAACCTTGATACCGTCGCGCCAGAGCGGTGTATGACTCGAGAAGGATCCTGATGACTGATTCGCCGGCCGCGCGCACTTCCAGACGACGCGGGTTCCTGGTCTTCCTCCGCGACGTGCTGGTGATCATCGTGATCGCCGCCCTCGTGTCCTTCGTGGTCAAGAGCTTCGTCGTGAGGTCGTTCTACATTCCGTCGGCCTCGATGGAGCGCACCCTTCTTGTGAAGGATCGGATTCTCGTCGACGAGCTGACCCCTCGGTGGACCGACTATGCACGTGGCGATGTCGTCGTCTTCAAGGATCCGGGCGGCTGGCTCGATCCACAGCCGCAGACGCCCGCTCAGCCTCCGCTCGTTCAGGCGGTCGACTGGGTCCTCAACTTCGTCGGCATCTCCGCGACGGACTCGCAGGACCACCTCGTGAAGCGCGTGATCGGTTTGCCCGGCGATCATGTCGTGTGCTGCAACGCACTCGGCCAGATCACGATCAACGGCGCCCCGATCGACGAACTCAGCTACCTGAACCTCCCCGAGGGCGACACGGCCGCCTCGAACGAGCCGTTCGACGTGGTCGTTCCCGATGACTCGGTCTGGCTGCTGGGCGACAATCGCGATCGATCGCGCGACGCGCGCGCACATCAGGACCTCCCCAGCGGGGGCTTCGTCCCGATGGAGAACATCGTCGGCAAGGCCTTCCTGACGACCTGGCCTCTGGATCGCATGGGACCGATCGACGGCCACCACGACACTTTCAACGGAGTTCCGGACCCCGAATGACCGTGATCACCCCGAAGCTGACCCTGGAACGCAAACTCCTGGGGGAGTGCGGCGTGATCATCGCGCTGGATGAGGTGGGTCGAGGCGCACTCGCCGGTCCCGTCGCCGTCGGCGCCGCGATGATGGATGCGGCAGGCGTGCGACGTCGCGTGCCGGATGGTCTGCGTGATTCCAAGCTCGTGACGGAGAAGCGTCGGCCCGATGTCGCGGCACGCGCAGCGGCGTGGGTGCAGGCCTCTGCCGTCGGCTGGGCGAGCGCCGAAGAAGTCGACCAGGTCGGCATCATGCGGGCGCTCGGACTCGCCGCATCGCGCGCTGTGTCGGCGATCGCTGCGCAGGGGGCTTCGATGGACGAGGCGCTCGTTCTGCTCGACGGGAACCACGATTACGTCTCCCGAGTGCATTCGTCGCCGC
>NZ_JBLVOH010000136.1:57048-62140 GCF_053543675.1 Microbacterium umsixpiens | reverse complement strand
CCGTCATCAACCCCGACCGCGACTGCGCCTCCGTGTCTGCGGCCTCCGTGATCGCGAAGGTGGCCCGCGACCTGTACATGGCCGAACTTCACGAGAGCCATCCTGCGTATCAGTGGAATCGCAACAAGGGCTACGCGAGCCCCGAACACCGCGAGGCCATCCGGCGCAACGGACTGTCTCCTTTCCACCGTGCGTCGTGGGCCATCGCCGACGCCCCGACACTGTTCTGATCCAGACCTGCATCGGCCGGCGATGCCGCGCCTCGTGCGCCGCGACTCTAGGATGGAGTCATCATGGATGAGGAAGCCTTCGACGACTACGACCGCGAGCTCGAGCTGGCACTGTTCCGGGAGTACCGGGACGTGGTGTCGCAGTTCCAGTACGTCGTCGAGACCGAACGCCGCTTCTACCTCGCGAACGAGGTCAACGTCGTCCGCCGCGACACCGAACACGATTTCTATTTCGAGATCTCGATGAGCGATGTGTGGGTGTGGGACATCTACCGAGCGGATCGCTTCGTGAAGGCCGTGCGCGTGCTCACGTTCAAGGACGTGAATGTCGAGGAGCTCCAGCGTCGGGAGTTCGAACTCCCGCAGGAGCTCTCGCTCGACGGGGAGTGACCTTCGTCGCCACTGCCGACCTTGATGCTGGTCCTCCACACCATGCGGAATCCCTGAGTAATCCCCACTTCAGCGCCAGGGCGTGAGGGCACCTCTCAGGCTACGAGTCTGACCGCGATGCTGAGGGCATGGCAGCAAAAGACGACCTCGGCCGAGCCGGGGAAGAGCGCGCGGCGCAGCACCTGATAGGCAGCGGATACACCGTGCTCGACAGGAACTGGCGGTGTTCGCAAGGGGAGATCGACATTGTCGCCGCGGTAGGCGATCAGCTGGCGATGATCGAGGTGAAGACGAGACGCACGGCAGCATTCGGGCACCCGTTCGAGGCGGTCGATCAACGAAAGCGCCGCCGGCTCTGGCAACTCGCGCAGGCGTGGCTCGCCGCTCATCCCGAGGTGGCTCGTGGGCGCACCGTGAGGCTCGAGGCAATCGGGATCATCGGGCCGGACCCGTTCCTGGGGTCGCTCGAGCATCTCGTGGACATCGCATGAGTACGGCCCGCACGTGGGCTGTCGCACTGAGCGGGGTCGATGGTCATCTCGTCGAAGTCGAAGCCGACCTGTCGAACCAGACGCCCGAGTTCCGGATCATCGGTCTACCCGACAAGTCGCTCGCGGAGGCGGTGCAACGGGTGCACAATGCTTGCAAAAATGCCGGGCTCGACCTACCTCGGCGCCGCCTCACGGTCAACCTGTCGCCAGCCAGCCTTCCCAAGCACGGAGCAGGGTTCGACCTCGGAATCGCCGTGGCTGCTCTGGCTGCCGGCGGCTCGATCGAACCGCGCTCGATCGCAGCGACCGTACATGTCGGAGAACTCGGGCTCGACGGTAGGATCCGCCCTGTCCCGGGTGTGCTCCCTGCCGTGTTCGCTGCTGCACGTGCCGGGTTCGAAAGGGTGATCGTTCCTCACGCCAACGAAGCAGAGGCGAGACTGGTCCCCGGAGTCCATGTCCGTGCTGCCACTTCTCTCGCCGAAGTCGCGGTGTGGCACGGTGCCGATGTCGAAGCGCCCGAGGTCGAGACCGTCGACATGGCGTCGGCGTCGGTCGACGCACCGTCAGATCTGGATCTGTCCGACGTCGTCGGCCAGGAAGACGCGATCGAGGCGCTCATCGTCGCCGCTGCAGGTGGACATCATCTGCTGCTGAGCGGGCCTCCGGGCGCAGGCAAGACGATGCTCGCCCGACGACTCCCCGGAATCATGCCGCCGCTCGGGGACCAGGAGGCACTCGAGGTCGCCTCCATACTCTCGCTCAACGGGGATCGGGTCGTGACGCTCGGCCGCACACCGCCACTGGAAGCCCCGCACCACAGTGCGTCCGTCGCAGCGTTGGTCGGCGGTGGGTCGCGCGCTGCTCGGCCCGGAGCTATCGTGCGGGCCCACTGCGGCGTGCTGTTCCTCGACGAGGCGGCGGAGTTCTCTCGCGCGGCTCTCGACGCGCTGCGCCAGCCGCTCGAATCGGGAGTCATCGAGGTGCATCGAGCGGGGTTTACAGCGCGCTTTCCCGCGAGGTTCCAGCTGCTGCTCGCGATGAATCCGTGTCCGTCCGGAAATCATGGCGTCAGGGGTGCCGAATGCGTGTGTCCGCCCATGGCGATCCGGCGGTACTCGACGCGATTGTCGGGACCGCTCCGCGATCGAATCGATGTCGACCTGCACGTCGCCCGGGTGGCCGCGTCGTGCGCGACGGACGAGCGGAGGGCGAGAACCACGACAGCGCGGGCGAGGGCCCGGGTCCTCGCCGCGAGCGAGCGTGCGGCGGAACGGTGGAAGAGCACGCCGTGGCGGCGCAATGCCGATGTCCCGGGAACCTGGCTCCGGCAGGGGGCCCTGCGACTCTCCGCCGCGACTCGATCGCCACTCGATCGTGCGCTGGAGCGCGGGTCGTTGACACTGCGGGGCTATGACCGAGTGCTCAGAGTCGCGTGGACCATGGCCGATCTGGCAGACATCGACCGGCCCGGCGCCGAGGAGATCGGCAGGGCGCTGCACCTGCGGAGAGGACTGTCATGAGGATCGACGAACTACAGGACGACCCCGAGACCATCGCAGCGGTCCGTCGCATCCACAAGGGGGATGCCGTCGCGGAGTGCGTGGCTCGCGCAGCGTGGAGCGTGATCGCCGAACCCGGTGATGCCGTCGCAGGTGCACTGATCGAGGCCCTGGGCGCTGGCGATGCACTGTCGGCGGCGCTGGGAGATGGCGCGTCGCTGATACCCTCCGGTGCTGCGAGCGGGCGGGCATCTCGGGCGCTGTCAGAGGCCAGAGCACGATGGCGTCTTCGGGCGGATCCTCGCGCGGTGCGGCAGGCTCTCCGCAGCGCGTTCGATGTCGGCGCGCAACTGGTAGTCCCCGGCGACGCGAACTGGCCCGTGAGCCTCGATGATCTCGGTCCACACGCGCCGAACGCGCTGTGGGTGCGTGGACATGCCGATCTGCTCGTGCGCGAGCCACGCGTGTCGATGGTCGGAGCACGGGCCGCCAGCAGCTATGGCGAACACGTTGCGGCGGAACTCAGCGGGGATCTCGCCGCCAGGGGAGCGGTGGTCGTCTCCGGCGGTGCATACGGGATCGATGGTGCTGTACACCGGGCTGCTCTCGGTGTGGGTGGCGCGACCGTCGCCTTCCTCGCCGGCGGAGTCGACCGCGCCTATCCGGTGGGTCATCAGAGGCTCCTGCAGCAGATCGCGGTGGAGGGTGCTGTGGTGAGTGAACCGCCGTGCGGCGCAGCCCCGACCAAGTGGCGCTTCCTGGCGAGGAACCGACTTATTGCTGCGCTCGGGCAGGCTACCGTCGTGGTCGAAGCGGGGTGGCGCAGCGGCTCGTTGAACACCGCCGGTCATGCGGCGACGCTGGGTCGTCCGCTCGGAGCCGTTCCCGGGCCGGTGACATCGGCATCTTCCGCGGGGTGCCACCGGCTGCTCCGGGAGTACGACGCGCAGTGCGTCACGTCGGCACATGAGGTACGAGAGCTATGGGGGTCGATCGAACAACGAGCGGGCGAGGGTGATGAGCACGATCCGAATCGCACTCGGGTCCTCGATGCCCTGAGCGCGAGGTCCAGGCTCTCGGTCGAGGAGATCGCCCGCAGGTCGGGCCTGTCGCCGGAACGCGTGCGCTCATGCCTCGGGTTGCTGCATCTGGACGGGGATGTCTCCGTCGACGAACGGGGGTGGCACCGGGCGCGCGCGTCGCGGACCGAGTGAGAGGCATCCGCAGAGACATCGGCGAGGCTGAAGAGACGACGCGGCGCGCGGCGGCAAGCTGAACTCATGGATCTCGCGGTCGCCACTGAGGCGTTCGTCGGTCACCTGGAGCGGGTGCGTCGACTCTCACCGGCGACCGTGAAGGCGTACCGGTCGGACCTTCGAGACCTCCAGACGTCGGCAGTCGGTGTCACGCTCGAGGAAGTCGACCTCGAGGTGCTCAGAAATTGGCTCTGGCGTGCCACCCAGCGCGGCGATGCGAGATCCACGCTTGCACGGCGAGCTGCGGCGGCCCGGTCATTCTTCAGCTGGGCGCACGAGCAGGAGCTCGTATCCCACGACCCGAGCCTGCGGCTGATCGCGCCGAAGAAGGGACGCACACTGCCCACGGTGGCATCCCGCGAAGCCATGTCGGGCCTGCTCGATGCGCATCGCGATGCGGCCGAGACGGGGGATCCGATCGCTTTGCGGGATCACGCCATCCTCGAGCTGCTCTACGGTTCCGGCATCCGTGTCGCCGAACTGTGCGGGCTGGATGTCGATGACCTCGACCTCGACAGAGGAACGGCCCGCGTGCTCGGGAAGGGAGCCAAAGAGCGGGTGGTGCCGTACGGCGCTCCGGCGAGGGCTGCGCTCGAGGCGTACCTCCATCGTGGCCGGCCCGTCCTGGTGGCGAGGGCGCGTAACTTCTCACCGGCGGTGATGCTGGGTAGCCGTGGTGCCCGGATCGGCCCTCGAGCGGTATACGAACTCGTCGCCAGGGTGCTGGCACCGATCGTCGGCGCGGAGACCATCGGCCCGCACGCTCTCCGACACACGGCGGCCACGCACCTTCTCGACGGTGGCGCAGACCTGCGGGCCGTCCAGGAAATACTCGGCCACGCCAGCCTCGGCACGACCCAGATATACACGCACGTCTCGGCCGAACGTCTGACCGCGACCTACCGGCTGGCACATCCTCGGGCGTGACGTCGGGACCGACCTGCTTGAGCCGCTTGGGCTGCGGGAGCCATGGTGGGGCGGGATCACAGCGGGTCGCAGCAGGGGAGCAGGATGGCCCGAGGGGGGTCGCCGAAGAGCAGCATCGGATTGATGTACGTGCCGTCTCGTCGTATGCCGAGGTGCAGCGCACCCGCCGGGGTATGACCGCCAACGTCGACGAATCCGATCTCCTGCCCGACCGACACCGCGTCCCCAGGGTCGAGCGTCGTCCGGAGTGGTTCGAAGGTGCTGACGAGGCCGCCGTCGTGTTCGATGGTCAGGAG
>NZ_JBLVOH010000136.1:54577-57020 GCF_053543675.1 Microbacterium umsixpiens | reverse complement strand
GATGGTCAGGAGCGGCCGGTCCACGACGGTCCCGCGGAAAGCCACAGTGCCATCTGCGGGGGCCGTGACCACCGCGTCGATCGAGGCGTCCATGTCGACTCCACGATGACCGGCGCCGTACTCGTGCGCCGGAGCGCGAAACGGCTCGACGACCTCTCGATTCCCGGCGAGCGGCCAGCGCCAGCGCGGTAGGTCTGCTGTGCCGCCCGAGGCCGCCGAGGTATCGGGTGCGCACAGGGCGAGCGCAACGAGCACGGCGATGGCCGTGCCGGACGTCGTTCGGAGCAGAATGCGCATGAGGGGAGTGTGACGGCTCCTCGGAGCGGTCAGATGGACAACTCGGCCCGTTCGATGGAGCGAGTGGATGACTCCGGCGGGGCCTTGTCGGTGCAGGGTGAGTGACGTCGCTGCGTCCTGTATGCTGGGGGAGCACCTCGATATCGGGGTGACTACGCGTGCCCAAAGCGATTCAGATCGCGGCATCCACTCCCACAGGTCCTGTTCCTCGAACAGGCGGGCGTGGGCCGGGCACCAGGAAGTCCGATCATCCGATCGGCTTGCAACCTCAACGGCGCAGGAACGCGCCAGAACCAGGAGACGACCATGGCTGTGGTCACCATCCGCCAGCTGCTCGACAGCGGCGTGCACTTCGGACACCAGACCCGTCGGTGGAACCCGAAGGTCAAGCGCTTCATCCTCACCGAGCGCAGCGGCATCCACATCATCGACCTCCAGCAGTCGCTCGGCTACATCGACAAGGCCTACGACTTCGTCAAGGAGACCGTCGCCCACGGTGGCACGATCCTCTTCGTCGGCACCAAGAAGCAGGCGCAGGAGATCCTCGCCGAGCAGGCGACGCGTGTCGGCCAGCCCTTCGTGAACCAGCGGTGGCTCGGTGGACTCCTCACCAACTTCCAGACGATCTCCAAGCGTCTCGCACGTATGAAGGAGCTCGAGGAGCTCGACTACGAGACCCCGGCCAACAGCGGCTTCACGAAGAAGGAGCTCCTGCTCAAGAAGCGTGAGCTCGACAAGCTGCACAAGTCGCTCGGCGGTATCCGCAACCTCACCAAGACGCCGTCGGCCATCTGGGTCGTTGACGCCAAGCGCGAGCACCTCGCGATCGATGAGGCCAAGAAGCTCGGCATCCCGGTGATCGGCATCCTCGACACCAACGCCGACCCGGACGACTTCCAGTACCCGATCCCCGGCAACGACGATGCGATCCGCTCCGTCTCGCTGCTGACGCGCATCATCGCCGACGCCGCGGCCGAGGGCCTGCAGCAGAAGCACAACCCGGAGACGGGTGACGCCGAGCCGCTCGCCGACTGGGAGAAGGAGCTCCTCGAGACTCCCGCCCAGGAGGTGCAGGAGTCCGCTGACGCCGCCGAGGTCGTGACCTCCGACGATGAGGCCGCCGTCGTCGAGACGCCTGCTGCTGACGAGACCGCTGCCGACGAGGCCGGTGCGGAGGCACATGACGAGGCGATCGCCGCCGCTTCCGGTGAGGAGACCGCTGAGGTCGCCGCCGCCGAGGCTGCCGACGCCAAGTAATCCCCTCGTTCACACACCTAACGAAGCAAGGAGCCACCACACATGGCCAACTTCACCATCGCTGACCTCAAGGCGCTGCGTGAGCAGCTCGGCACCGGAATGGTCGACACCAAGAAGGCGCTCGAGGAGGCTGACGGAGACGTCGCGAAGGCCACCGAGATCCTGCGTCTCAAGGGTGCGAAGGGCAACGCGAAGCGCGCTGACCGTTCGACCAGCGAGGGACTGATCGTCGCTCGCGAGCAGGATGGCGCTGTGACGCTCATCGAGCTCGCCTGCGAGACCGACTTCGTCGCGAAGAACGAGCGCTTCATCTCGCTGGCCGACAAGGTCGCCGACGCCGCAGCAGCGGTCAAGGCCGACTCGGTCGACGCCGCCCTCGCCGCCTCCGCCGGCGACAAGAGCGTCGAGCAGGTCATCTCCGAAGAGGCCGCGATCATCGGCGAGAAGGTCGAACTGCGCCGCGTGCGCACGATCTCGGGCGACAAGGTCGAGGTCTACCTCCACCGCACGAGCAAGGACCTGCCCCCGCAGATCGGTGTCGTCGTCGCCTACTCGGGTGAGGATGCCGAGACCGCGCGCAGCATCGCCCAGCACATCTCCTTCGCGAACCCGTCGTACCTGTCCCGCGAGGACGTGCCGGCGGACGCGGTCGAGAAGGAGCGCGAGATCGTCACCGAGATCTCTCGCAACGAGGGCAAGCCGGAAGCGGCTCTCCCGAAGATCGTCGAAGGCCGCGTGTCTGCGTTCATCAAGCAGGTCGCCCTGCTCGAGCAGGACTACGCCAAGGACAACAAGCTCTCTGTCGCCCAGGTGGCGAAGGACGCCGGTATCACCGTGACGGACTTCGCGCGCTTCAAGGTCGGCGCGTAGCAAGGTCGAAGGGGTTGGG
>NZ_JBLVOH010000136.1:44247-54557 GCF_053543675.1 Microbacterium umsixpiens | reverse complement strand
CCCCTTCTTCATGCCCACGAGGCACTATCTTGAATCGGGACGAGAGGACACCCACCCATGAATGAACGCACCGGACGCCGACGCGTCCTTCTCAAGCTCTCCGGCGAGGCTTTCGGAGCGGGGCAGCTGGGTGTCAGCCCCGATGTGGTCTCGCAGATCGCCCGCGACATCGCCGCGGCCGTCGATCGGGTCGAGGTGGCGATCGTCGTCGGTGGAGGCAACTTCTTCCGCGGTGCCGAGCTCAGCCAGCGCGGCATGGACAGGGGGCGCGCCGACTACATGGGCATGCTGGGCACGGTCATGAACGCCCTCGCCCTCCAGGACTTCCTCGAGCAGGCCGGAGCCGCCACCCGCGTGCAGTCGGCCATCTCGATGACTCAGGTCGCCGAGCCGTACATCCCGCGTCGCGCCGAGCGTCACCTCGAGAAAGGCCGCGTCGTCATCTTCGGTGCCGGCGCAGGCCTCCCGTACTTCTCCACCGACACCGTCGCAGCGCAGCGCGCGCTCGAGATCGGCGCGGACGAGGTCCTCGTCGCCAAGAACGGCGTCGACGCGATCTACACCGCCGACCCGAACAAGCACGCCGACGCGGAGCGCATCGAGCGCGTCACGTATCGTGATGCGCTGCAGCGTGGCCTCAAGGTCGTCGACTCGACCGCCTTCAGCCTGTGTATGGACAACAGCATGGACATGCGCGTGTTCGGCATGGAGCCCGCAGGCAACGTGACCCGCGCGTTGCTCGGCGAGCCGATCGGAACCCTCGTCACCGCCTGAGCGTGTGACACGGCGGAGACGACTTCGCCCGATAGAATTTGCAGAACACCCCGACGATAGGAGCCACCGTGATCGCGGACGTCCTCGCTGAAACCACCACTCGTATGAACCGGGCGGTCGAAGCTGCCAAGGAGGACTTCTCCACGGTGCGCACCGGTCGTGCGAACCCGCAGATGTTCCAGAAGGTCCTCGTGGACTACTACGGCACGCCGACCCCGATCGCCCAGCTCGCATCGCTGGCGAACCAGGAAGCCCGAACGCTCATCATCACGCCGTACGACAAGTCGGCGCTGAAGGCGATCGAGCAGGCGATCCGCGACATGCCGAACCTCGGAGTCAACCCCACTAACGACGGCAACCTCGTGCGCGTGACGATGCCCGAGCTCACGGCTGAGCGTCGCAAGGAGTACGTCAAGCTCGTCAAGACCAAGGCTGAAGACGCGAAGGTCCATGTCCGTGGCATCCGGCGCAAGGCGAAGGACGAGCTCGACGCGCTCAAGAGCGAGCTCGGTGAGGATGAGATCGCTCGGGGCGAGAAGGAGCTGGACGGCCTGACGCGCCAGCACGTCGACCTCATCGACGACGCGCTGAAGCGCAAAGAGGCCGAACTCCTCGAGGTGTAGTCCGGATGTCTGACGAAACGCGAGACGCCGAGGAGGGCATGCCGCCGACGCGTAGAGACGCGCGTGATGGCACGCCGCTCGACGGCGTCCCGCTCGCGGACGCCGCCTTCCCGACGTTCGATGCGGAGGCCATTCCGCCTCGTCCACCGCTGCCGGCGTCATCCGCCGGTGCGGCGCCCGTCGAGGCCGGGCCGCTCGACACAGCCGACCACAATGCGATCCGGGAGCAGTGGCGGGCCGCGCGGGACGAACTCGAGAACCATGTCTCCCATGCACGCGATCAGATCGATCAGGCGAATGAACGGATAAAACAGCGCACGGGGCGGGACCTCGTTCTGGCGATTCTGATCGGTCTCGCGTTCGGTGCGGCGCTGCTCGGATCGCTGCTCTTCGTCAAAGCGCTGTTCGTGCCGTTCGCTCTGGCCGCGGCACTGCTGGGGGTGTACGAACTCTCTCGGGCTCTGCGGGCCTCCGGCCGCCGGGTCGATGTCGTTCCCCAGCTGGTCGCGGGCGCCTTCCTGGTGCTCTCCGCGTACTTCGCAGAACCGTGGCTGTCCTGGGTCATGCTCTTCGTGGCGGTCGCGTTCGTGATCGTGTGGCGACTCATCGCCCAGATGATGGTGAAAGACGGCCGTACCTATGGTGACGTCCTCGCGGATGCGGTCATCGGCGGTTTCGTCCAGGTCTACGTCCCGTTCCTCGCCGGCGTCGCTCTCATCCTCCTCGAACAGGAGGGTGGCCAGTGGTGGGTGCTCAGCTTCATCGCCGTCGCGGTCGCCGCCGACACGGGGGCGTACGCGGCGGGTCTCGCTTTCGGACGTCACCCGATGGCCCCGAAGATCAGCCCCAAGAAGACCTGGGAGGGATTCGGCGGCGCTGTCCTCGCTTCCCTGGTTGCCGGCGTGCTGCTCGCCATCTTCCTTCTCGAACTGCCCTGGTGGGCGGGCCTGATCTTCGGCGCGTCGATCCTGCTGTCGGCGACGCTGGGCGATCTCGGGGAATCCATGCTCAAGCGCGATCTCGGCATCAAGGACATGAGTTCTTGGCTTCCCGGGCACGGCGGTCTTCTTGATCGGCTCGACAGCATCCTGCCCTCGACGATCCCGGCGCTCTGCCTCTACTTCCTCCTCTCTCCCTGGGTGGTGCTGTGATGAACGAAGACCAGGTCGCCGAGCGAGCTGCCGATGCCTCGCCGGCGTTCGCGCTGACGTCCGGGCGCGAGCGTGGATACCACCGTGCCGCTGTCGACACCTTTCTCGCGTCTGCGCGACGAGCGTTCGAGACCGGTACCGACGACCTGGGCGCCGACGATGTGCGCGCGGCATCCTTTCCGCTCGTCAAGGGCGGCTACGTGGTGGCCGACGTCGATGCGGCTCTCGGTCGCGTGGAAGACGCTTTCGCCGCGCGCGAGCGGGAGCGTGTGGTGCGAGCGCAGGGCGCCGAGGTCTGGGTCGAACAGGCGAGAGCAGACGCGCAGACGATCCTGGATCACCTGGCCCGGCCTCGCCGCCGACGCTTCGCCCGCACCGGTGTCCTCACGTTCGGCTATCGCGTCGACGAGGTCGATCATGTCTCGACAAGAATCGTCCGCTACCTCCGCGACGGAGACCCGCTCTCCGCCGAGCAGCTGCGTTCTGCCGCGTTTCGCATGCAGCGTGGCGGCTACCGTGAAGAGCAGGTCGACGCACTCCTCGACGCCACGATCGACGTGATTCTCGCCGTTCGCTGAGTTCCTGATGGTCGACTCAGGCGCCTTTGCGTAGACTGTCCTTCATCGTGAACTCCCGAAACGACATGAACCCCGAACGACGCGACCTTTCGCTGGTGCCCGCAGCGACGGTCAGATCCGCGCGCACGGGCACTCGCCGATGGTCTCGCCGTCGTGGTGTCGTGAGCGTGTTCAGCGCTCTCGCTGTGGTCGGATTCGCGGGAGCACTCGTGGCACCGACCGGCGTCGCGTTGGCGGAGCCCGTGCAGTCCGATGCTCCGGACTCGGCCTATTCGCTCGCTCTCGCCGACACGCAGAATCTCACGGTCACGGTCAGCGGTGCAGCGATCACGCCGGTCGAACGCGGCACGTTCGAGGTGTACGTGAAGCCGAAACCGAAGCCCAAGCCCAAGCCGGCAGCGACTGCCGCAACAGGTTCGCAGGGCGGGTCCTCCGGTGGCACCCTGCCTCCTTACTCGGGAGGTGGAGCGCCCGCCGACTGGATGGCCGCCGCCGGCATCGCGCAGAGCGATTGGCAGTACGTCGACTACATCGTGTCTCGCGAGAGCGGTTGGAACCCGAACGCCACGAACTCGTCTTCGGGCGCGTGCGGGCTGGTCCAGGCGCTTCCGTGCAGCAAGGTTCCCGGCAACGGCTACGATCCCGTGGACAACCTGCGTTGGGCCACCGGCTACGCCACGGGGCGGTACGGCAGCTGGGCCGGGGCGTACAGCTTCTGGACCAACAACCACTGGTGGTGAACAGGAGCGATGCCTCGCTCACGCCGGCGCCCTCCTGCGCGCCCTGAACCGGACGACTCCTTCGATCGGATGCTCGCCGGATGGAAGCGCTCGGAGACCCGCCGGGGCAGCGAGTGGACCGTGCAGCCGGTGTCATCCGCTCAGGCGCAGAAGGAATACGTCTGCCCGGGGTGTGCGCGGCCGATCGTCGCGGGAACCGCGCACCTGGTCGCCTGGCGTGCCGACGGCGTCTTAGGCGATGCGGCAGATCTCGCCGCGCGTCGGCATTGGCATACACACTGTTGGAGGATGGCGTGAACATGGAGATTCGAGGGCCGCTGGAGCTCCCCGCGCAGCGCGAGGATGTCGAGCTGACCACCGCGGACGGTCTCACACTGGTCGGCGAACTGGCCATCCCGCAGGATGCTCCGCCCGTGGCGACGCTCGTGACGCTTCATCCTCTGCCGACAGCGGGCGGATTCATGGACTCCCACATCATCCGCAAAGCCGCAGCGAGGCTTCCTGCGCTGGCTGACCTGGCAGTCCTGAGGTTCAACACGCGGGGGACCACGTCGCCTCGCGGCACGAGCGACGGTGCGTTCGACGGCGGCGCGGCGGAGCAGTTCGATGTGGCGGCGGCAATGGACTTCGTCCACGCACGGGCGCTTCCGCGTCCATGGCTCCTCGGGTGGTCTTTCGGCACCGAACTGGCGCTCAAGTACGGGCGCGACCACGACATCGCCGGCGTGATCCTCTTGTCTCCGCCTTTGCATCGCGCCACGGAATCGGAGGTCGCGGCCTGGGCCGACAGCGAAGTCCCGCTCGTCGTGTTGGTGCCGGAGCTGGACGACTACCTGCGCCCGGATGAGGCTCGCGAACGCTTCGCCTCGATTCCGCATGCCCAGTTGATCGCGGTCGAGGGCGGTAAGCACCTGTGGGTCGGCGAGACCCAGACGCGGCGCGTGCTCACGGAGATCGTGGCGGCAGTGAACCCGTCAGCTCTGCCCCTGGCCACTCACTGGCCGCCGACGGACTGATCGAGCCCGAGGCTCCGGTGCCTCAGAGTTCGTTCATCCGCGGGATGAGAACCTGCCGGTAGATGATCAGGATGCTCGCAGCGACGGGGATCGCGATGAGTGCCCCCAGCAGGCCGAGCAGGCTACCGCCCGCGAGCGCCGCCACGACGACGACTGCTCCGGGGACGGCGACCGCGCGGCTCATGATGCGCGGAGAGATCACGTACGCCTCGATCTGCATGTAGACGAGGTAGTAGATCGCCGCGGCGATCGCGATCCCTGGAGACCCGAGACCCGGGATGAGGCACACGAGGACGATGATCGTGGAGCCGGTCAGGGTCCCGACGAGCGGGATCAGTGAGAAGAAGAAGGCGATGATCGCGAGGACCGCCGGGAACGGCGCATCGATGATCGAGAGGTAGATCGCGCTGAGGACGCCGTTGATCACGCCCTGTGTCACCTGCCCCATGACGTAGTACCCCACGGAGTCGGTGATCTGCTCCGACAGGTCGATGAAGCGGTCGCGCTTCGACGACGGGGCGAGCTGGTACACGGCGCGCTTGAGCGATGGCGTCGAGGCGGTGAGGTAGATCGTCAGGATGAGGATGATGAACGCGCCGAACAGTCCGCTGACGACGGCGCCGCTGGCGACGAGGACGCCCTGACCGATGGATCCGCCGATCTCGGCGAGGTTCGTCGTCAGCCAGTCGGTGACGTACGTGAAGACGACATCGACCTGCAGATTCGGGAAGGTGTCCTGCATCCACTCCTTGAGGTCGGGGATCATGTTCCCTCGCGAAACGATGGCCGTGATCTGCGCGATCAGCTGGGAGATCTGATCCACGAGTACGGGGAGGATGATCAGCACGATCCCGCTGAAGATCGCGAGGACCGCGAGGATCGTCACCAGCACGGCGAGCCAGCGGGGGAGCCTGCGACGTTCCAGGAAGGAGACGAGCGGATCGAGGCCCAGGCTGAGGAAGAGCGCTGTGCCGACGTAGAGCAGGACGCTCGAAAGTGTCTCCACGCTGTTGATCAGGAGGATCCCCAGTCCCACGCCGAGCGTCGCCACGAGGGCGGTGCGGAACGGATTGTGGATCTTCATGCGACGACTCCTCGAAACGACTGCAGCAAGGGTATCCAGACGCCGAGCCACGTGGCGCGCGACGTGCCGGTCCAGCCGGCACTGCATGTGTACGTGGGCAACACACAGCTGATTTCGCTAGTCTGAAATGTCGAGTGTTGCGTCGCGGGCAGGTGCCGGTGATGCGTGAGGAGACTATTCGTGCGTTTCGTATGGGCCGTGGTGGCCTTCGTGCTTGCCGCCGTGCTGATCGGGGCGGGGATCGCCCAGCGCACCTTCGTGGGCCCCGACTCGCAGCAGACGCAAGTCAAGATCGATGAGCCTGCACCGTTCGTCCTGCTGGACGGGGACGTGCTCCGGACGAACCCCGGAGTGCAGACCTTGATCGTGCGCGGTCAGGGCGACATCTTCGGCAGCTACGGCAGGACAGCCGACATGGAAGCCTGGCTCGCAGACTCCGACTACAACCACGTCACGGTGGACGACGACGGCAGCTTCGCCGTCGAGCACGTGTCGCCGGACGCGTCGGCCGGTGGCGAAGAGGGCGAAGAGGGCGAAGCCGACACTGGCCGTGATCCCCGTGGCTCCGACCTGTGGCTCGACTCCTTCGAGAAGGAGAACACGCTCGTCGCCGACAACATGCAACTCCCCGAGGGAACGAGCATGCTGGTCGCGTACGACGGCACGGAGGATGCTCCCGACGACATCGTCGTCTCCTGGCCGCTCGACACCTCGACCCCCCTGGCAGGGCCCCTCATGGTCGCCGGCGGCATCGTCCTGCTGATCGGACTCGTCCTGTACGTCCTCGGAATCCGCCACCAGCGTCGTGGACGGGGTCCGCGCCGCAAGGGCCCCGGCCCCCTTCCTGTGACCGAGCCGATCGACGTCGCGGTGCTTCCCCCGGAAGAGCGCGCAGCGATCGAAGGTTCAACGGATACACCGGCCTCCGCCGACCCGGCGCCCTCCGCAGATACCCCGGACGCCGAGATCGAAGATGGGGAGATCGTGGACCCCAAGGAGAACGACTCGAAGACGTCGATGCGAGCGAAGAGCCCCGCTCGTCGTCGCCGGCTGCTGGCGATCCCGGCCCTCGGGCTCACTGCCCTTCTCGCTGCCGGGTGTTCCGCCGATTCCTGGCCGCAGTTCGGCGATGCTTCTGCGTCACCCTCGCCCAGCCCGACCGTCATCGCGCCGGAGAATCAGAAGCCCCCCGCCGTGACCGAGGCGCAGGCCAAGCGCATCCTGAAGTCGGTATCCGACACGGTGGTGGAGGCAGACGCCGCACTCGATCTCGACCTGGCCGCCACGCGTCTGGACGGACCGGCTCTCGCCGCCCGCACGACCGAGTACGCGCTGCGGACCAAGCTCACGGACATGGCTGTTCCTGCGGCGATCCCGACGGATGATGTCGAGGTCGTGCTTCCGGAGGCGACCGATGTGTGGCCGCGCACCGTGCTCATGCTCGCGAAGAGCAAGGGCGACGACACCGAGCCGCCCGTTGTGCTCATGATGACGCAGTCAGACCCGTGGTCGAACTACAAGGTTAGCAATATGGCCGAGATGTCCGCGGATGCGGTTTTCCCCGATGTCGCGGCCAGCTGGCTCGGCACGTCGCTCGTCCCGTCGGACTCCGCGTTCCTCACTCTCCCGCCTGCGGAACTCGCCCCGGCGTTCGCCGACGTCGTCGACTCGGGGGAGAAGAGCGAGTTCTACGGCCTGTTCGATGACCTCGCGTTGAATCTCGCGACGTCGATCACCGACAGCCGGCAGGCCGTGGTCAAGGGGCTCGCCGACAAGGGTGCCGCCAAGACGTCCAAGGCGGCATTCGACATGGCGCCGACGACGGATGAGCCCATCTCGATGACCACGCTCGACAGTGGTGCGATCGTCGCGGTCTCTCTGACCGATACCGAGACGGTGACGCCGACGTCTTCCGACGTGGTGATCCGGTTCGGCGACAACGCAGAGGCCAAGGCCCTGACGGGCGCGACGGAATCCGCGAAGGGCGTCGAGACGACGTACGAGTTCCAGCTGTTCTTCTCGGTCCCCGCTCAGGGATCGACGGAGCAGATCAGGCTCCTGGCAGTCCACCAGGACCTCCTTTCCGTGAAGGTGATCAAGTGAGTGAAATCTCTCCGACCGCGCTGCGTGGCGCGGTGGACCTGTCGACCCTCCGCAACCGACCGGCGGCTCCGCCCGAGGGGGCTCCAGCCCCCGGCGTGGTCGATGTCGTCGTCGATGCGACCGATGAGACATTCGGGCAGATCCTCGAGCTCTCGCGCACGGTTCCCGTCGTCGTCGATCTGTGGGCCGAGTGGTGCGGGCCGTGCAAACAGCTGAGTCCGATCATCGAGAAGGTGACGCGTGAACTCGGCGGCCGCGTGCTGCTCGCCAAGGTCGACGTCGATGCGAACCCGCAGCTCGCGCAGAGCTTCCGCGCGCAGTCGATCCCGATGGTCGTCGCGTTGATCGCCGGTCAGCCCGTGCCGATGTTCACCGGAGCGGTGCCGGAGCAGCAGGTGCGCGATGTCTTCGCGCAGCTGCTGCAGGTGGCAGCGCAGAACGGTGTGACCGGATCGCTTGCGGTCGACGCCGATGCCGAGGCGCCGTCGACGCCGGAGGAGCCGGAGCTTCCCCCGCTGCACGCCGAGGCGTTCGCCGCGATCGAGGCAGGCGACTACACCGCCGCGATCCGCGCCTACGAGAAGGCCCTCGCCGAGAACCCTCGTGATGAGGAGGCGATCGCGGGTCTCGGCCAGGTGCGTCTGCTCGACCGCGTGCAGGGGCTCGACCTGCAGGCGGCGCGTGCAGCGGCTGCGGAGGGACCGCTCGATGTCCAGGCGCAGTTCGACGTGGCAGACCTCGATCTGGCCGGCGGTCACGTCGACGACGCTTTCTCGCGACTGCTCGACCTGTTTGCCCAGCTGCCGTCCGACCAGCGCACCCCGGTGCGGGAGCGGCTGATCGAGCTGTTCGGCCTCATCGGGACGGGCGACCCGCGAGTGGTAGCCGCCCGGAACCGGCTCTCTTCGCTGTTGTTCTAGCCGTCGGAGGATCCGGCGCGCGCCCCCGTCATCCGTGGCTCACGGTAGGCACGTGTGGGTCCGACTGGTGCCGCAGCCACAGCGTCGACAGCGCAGGAAGGGTCATCGTCGCCGTGGGGGCGCTTCCGTCCTCACCGGTGGCGAAGACCATGCCCGGGTTTCCGGACCCTCGTCCGCCGTAATCGGCGGCGTCGGTGTTGAGAACCTCCTGCCAGACGCCGTCCTGCGGGAGTGCGAGTCGATATCCCGCGCGCTCCACCCCGGCGAAGTTGCTCACGACGACGAGACGTCCGCCGTGGGCATCCCGCCGCTCGAAGGCGATCACGGTCGGGTCCCAGCTGGGTGCGCCGAGGCGGTGGAAAGAGGATCCGTCGTTGTCCCGTGCCCACAGCGGGGACTGGGATCTGTACGCACGGTTCATCGCGCCGACGAAGCCCTGCAGCTGCGCGTGCGACGGCTGGTCGAGGAGCCACCAATCCAGCTCACGCCCTTCGGACCACTCGGCGAGCTGACCGAACTCCTGGCCCATGAACAGGAGCTTCTTCCCGGGATGCCCCCACATGTAGGCGAGGTACGCGCGGACGTTCGCGAGCTTGTGCCAGTGGTCGCCGGGCATCTTCGCCATCAGGCTGCCCTTCCCGTGCACGACTTCGTCGTGACTGATCGGCAGCAGGTAGTTCTCCCCGAATGCATACACGAAGGAGAAGGTCATCTCGCCTTCGTGATGCGCGCGGTACATGGGGTCGCGCGAGATGTACTGGAGAGAGTCGTTCATCCAGCCCATGTTCCACTTGAACCCGAACCCCAGGCCGGCGTGGTCGGTGGGTGCGGTGACGCCCGGGAAGCTGGTCGACTCCTCGGCGATCATCATGATCCCCGGGTGTAGCCGGTAGGCCGTGGCGTTCACCTCTTGCAGGAACCGGATCGCCTCGAGATTCTCCCGGCCACCGTGGATGTTCGGTTCCCATTCGCCGGCTTCGCGGGAGTAGTCGAGGTAGAGCATCGAGGCGACGGCATCGACCCGCAGCCCGTCGACGTGGAACTCCCTGAACCAGTACAGCGCGTTGGCCACGAGGAAGCCGCGCACCTCCGGCCGGCCGTAGTCGAAGATGAGCGTGCCCCAGTCCTGATGCTCGCCGCGGCGAGGATCGGGGTGTTCGTACAGGGGCTGGCCGTCGAAGCGCGCGAGGGCGAAGGCGTCTTTCGGGAAGTGCCCGGGAACCCAGTCCATGATCACGCCGATGCCGGCCTGGTGCAGCCGATCGATCAGGTATCTCAGGTCGTCCGGGGTGCCGAAACGGCTCGTGGGCGCGTAATAGCC
>NZ_JBLVOH010000136.1:38503-44227 GCF_053543675.1 Microbacterium umsixpiens | reverse complement strand
CCCCGAAGGGGTGCTCCGCCAACGGCATGAACTCGACGTGGGTGAATCCGGTATCCGTCACGTGCTGGATCAGCGGCTCGGCGATGTCCCGGTACCCGAGGCCCTCACGCCAGGAGCCGACGTGGATCTCGTAGACCGACAGCGGCTGCGCGACGGCGTGGGTCGCGGCACGCCGGGTCATCCACGCGCCGTCCGCCCACTCGTAGGACGACGCGGTCACGACGGATGCTGTGTTCGGCGGTACCTCGGCCGCGAGCGCCATCGGGTCGGCTTTCAGTATCCAGGCTCCGTCGCGGGTGCGGATCTGATACTTGTACCGCGTGCAAACGGGGAGATCGGGGATGAAGAGCTCCCAGACTCCGCTCACGCCCATCGAGCGCATCGCGTGCGCATCGCCGTTCCAGTCGTTATGATCGCCGACGACGCGCACTGCCGAGGCGTTGGGCGCCCAGACGGCGAACGCGACGCCCTGCTCGCCGTCCAGCGTCCGGGGGTGGGCACCCAGCGCCTCCCAGAGGCGTTCGTGCCGTCCCTCGGCGATCAGATGGAGGTCGAGGTCTCCGAGAGTCGGACGGTGTCGATACGGATCCCCGGAGAGCGTCTCCTCGTGATCCGCGTACCGCGTGGCGAGCCGGTATGGGAGCGGGGGACCGACGTGCTGCGCCTCCCAGATGCCATGCGCCACGTGGGCGAGCTCGAGCCGGCTGCCGTCGCCGAACACCGCGGACACGCCGGCGGCCAGCGGGCGTCGGACGCGGATCACGGTGACCGTGCGGTCTGCGGCGTCTTTATGGGGGTGCGCGCCGAGGATGGCGTGCGGATCGTGGTGCGTGGCCGAGGAGACGGCCTCCCACTCGGTGGATGCGGCGACATCTTCTGTGTAGCTCATGCTCGCTCCCTCACCTTCAGGATGTGCACCGGCTCGGCGAAGGCGTCGAGCCGCACATAGTTGTGATCGTTCCACGTCCAGACGGCGCCGGTGAGCAGGTCTTCGACCTCGAACGGATCGCCGAGCGGGATGCCCCATTGCGTGCTGTCGAGGTGCACGGTCGTCTCGCGCACGGAGTGCGGGTCGACGTTCGCCACCACGATGACGGTATCGGGACGTCCGGTACCGGTGAACGGCGCCGGCAGGTGCTTGCTGTACACGAGGACGGCATCGTCGTCGCTCCAGTGCGCCCGGAAGTTCCTGAGCTGGCCGAGTGCGGGGTGAGCTGCGCGGATCTCGTTGAGGCGCCGGAGCAGAGGAGCGAGCGATTCGCCGCGGGCCTCTGCGCCCGACCAGTCGCGGAACTTGAACTCGTACTTCTCGTTGTCGATGTTCTCTTCCGACCCGGGCCTCGCCACGTTCTCGAAGAGCTCGTAGCCGGCGTACACCCCGTAAACGGGCCCTGCGGTGGCGGCGATGCAGGCACGGATACGGTACGCCGCGCGACCGCCGAACTGCAGGTACTCGGTCAGGATGTCATGGGTGTTCACGAAGAGGTTGGGCCGCATGTAGTCGGAAGTCTCCTGCGACACGGAGGTGAGGAATTCCTCCAGTTCGCTCTTGGTATTCCGCCACGTGAAGTAGCTGTAGCTCTGCTGGAAACCGACGGCGGCCAGGGCACGCATGACGGCGGGGCGGGTGAAGGCCTCCGCGAGGAAGATCACGTCCGGATCGACGGCGCCGATCTCGCGGATCAGCCACTCCCAGAACTGCAGCGGCTTGGTGTGGGGGTTGTCGACCCGGAAGATCTTCACTCCCTGGGTCACCCAGTGCTTCACGATCCGCAACATCTCGGCCGCGATGCCGTCGGGGTCGTTGTCGAAGTTGAGCGGGTAGATGTCCTGGTACTTCTTCGGCGGGTTCTCGGCGTACGCGATGCTGCCGTCGGGGAGGGTCGTGAACCACTCGGGGTGCTCGCGCACCCAGGGGTGGTCCGGGGCAGCTTGGAGTGCGAGGTCGAGTGCGACTTCGAGGCCGGCTCCGTGTGCCGCGCGAACGAAGGCGCGGAAGTCGGCCGGCGATCCCAGGTCCGGGTGGATCGCGTCGTGACCGCCCTCGGCGGAGCCGATCGCATATGGGGATCCGGGATCACCCGGCTCCGCTGTGAGGGTGTTGTTGCGCCCCTTGCGGTTGGTGGTTCCGATCGGATGGATCGGAACCAGATAGACCACGTCGAAACCCATCGCGGCGACCTCCGGCAAGCGTTTGGCTGCCGTGCGGAACGTCCCGCTCTTCACGGTCCCGTCCTTGAGCCGCTTCGCGCCCTCCGATCGCGGGAAGAACTCGTACCACGCACCGACGCCCGCCGCGGCACGGTCCACGTTGAGCGTCTGTCGCTCGGTGGCGGAACGCAGGGTCGTCAGAGGGCGGGCCAGGAAGACATCAGCCAGTCCGGAATCGGTGGAGAGCGCGAGTGCCGTTTGGCCATCCCCGGTCCGCAGCGACTCGGCGTCCGCGAGCAGACGTTTCCGCTGGGCGGCGGGGCGGTCCTTCTCAGCGGCGGCCCGCGCGAGCAGCTCTGCGCCGAGCGCGGCCATCACCGGCACGTCGACACCGGCTGCGACCTTCAGCTCCGCGGCGTGGGCCCAGGTTGCGAAGTCGTCGGAGAACGCTTCGAACCGATAGCGCCATGCACCCTGCTCGTCGAGCGCGATCTCCGCCGCCCACCGGTCCGTGCCGTCGCTCCGGGCGGTCAGCCGGTGCAGGCTCTCCTCGCCCGTGGGCGACGTGAGGCGCACATGCACACCGATGATGTCGTGCCCTTCGCGGAACGAGACCACGGTGAACGGGACGACCTCTCCCACGAACGCCTTCGGCGAGAAGCCGCCGGGCACAGCGGGGGTCGGATCGAGCAGCGGGATGCGGGTGGAGCGAAGCGAGCCCGGCACGTCCGCATCGCCGAAGGCGCGCGTCGGGATCTGAGTGGGGCTCCGAAGAGCCGAGGACCGAGTACCAGCACGTGCAGCCACATCCCGAATGTACCGCGCCGACGTGGTCGCGGGTAGCGCGCCGCGTGGTGCGTCGGGAGCCGGGCTCATTCGACGCGGAACAGCCTCATCGACGTCCCGGACACCGGTAGCACATCGCCGGGCGCGAAGACCTCCCCCTCGTCGGAAGGGCGCTCCCGAGCGCTCGACCACAGGGACACGAAGCGGACCGCGCCTTCGATCTCGTCGGGCAGACGCACGTCGATGGGTGACTCCGTCCCGTGCACGATGAGCAGGATGCGGTTCTCGGCCTCTGTGTCGGGGGTGGAGGCGGCGACGTACTGGAGCGTCCTGTTCCCGGGGTCTGCCCACTGCCCCTGCTCCATCGTCTCGCCGTTCTGGTCGTACCAGTCCATGACCGAGGCGTTCGGGATGTGCTCACCGAGCCGCGCGTAGCGGCTGGGGCGCAGCGCCGGGTTCTCCTGCCGCAATCGGATCAGGCGGGCGACATGTGCACGGAGGTCGTCCTGCCAGGGTTCGAAATCCCATGCGAGCCAGGTGAGAGCGGAGTCCTGAGCGTAGGCGTTGTTGTTGCCGCGCTGAGTGCGTCCGACCTCGTCACCTGCGGTGAGCATCGGGATCCCGGCCGAGAGGAGCAGCGTCCCGAGAAGGTTGCGCATGGCCTTGCGTCGCGCGGCGAGGATCGTCGGGTCGTCGGTCGGGCCCTCGACACCGTGGTTGAACGCGCGGTTCATGTCGGCACCATCGCGGTTCTGCTCGCCGTTCGCCTCATTGTGCTTGACGTCGTAAGAGACGAGGTCGTGCAAAGTGAAGCCGTCGTGCGCCGTGACGAAGTTCACGCTGGCGAGCGGACCCCGGTCTTCGCTGAACGTGTTCGAGGATCCGGCGAGTCGGGTCGCGAACCCGCCGATGCCCACCGGGGCGGAGGCCCGGCGGGCATAGTCGATGTCGCTGAGCCAGAAGTTGCGGACGCGGTCGCGGTAGCGGTCGTTCCACTCGTGCCATCCCGACGGGAAGTTACCCGTCTGCCACCCGCCGAGGCCGACATCCCAGGGCTCGGCGATGAGCTTGGTGTCGGCGAGGATCGGATCGTCCGCGATGGCCTGCAGGAGCGGATGCTCAGGCGTGTAGGTGTGGGCGCCGTCGCGGGCGATCGCCGTGGCGAGGTCGAAGCGGAAACCGTCGATCTGCATCTCCTGCGCCCAGTAGCGGAGGGAGTCGAGAACGAGTCTGGCCCCGACGTCGGTCGACGTGTCGAGCGTGTTGCCGCACCCGGTGGTATCGACGTAGACGCCGGACTCGTCCTGCCGGTAGTAGCTGGCGTTGTCGATGCCGCGCAGGCTCGAGCGGGGACCGCCGATGCCCTCCTCGGAGGTGTGGTTGTAGACGACGTCGAGGATCACTTCGAGCCCGGCCTCGTGCAGCAGCCGCACCATTCCCTTGAACTCGGCGAGGACGGCCTCCGGCCCGTCTTTGCGCGCGTCCTCGGTCGCGTAGGCCGTGTGCGGGGTGAAGAAGTTCAGGGTGTTGTAGCCCCAGTAGTTGGTGAGTCCGCGTTCGAGCAGGCGCGGCTCCGGCACGAAGGCGTGCACGGGGAGGAGCTCGATGGAGGTGATGCCCAGCGAGTGGAAGTACTCGATCATCGCGGGATGGGCGAGGCCCGCATAGGTGCCGTGCAGGGCGGGCGGCACATCGGGGTGACGCTTGGTGAGTCCCTTGAGATGCCCCTCGTAGATCACCGTGCGGTCGAGCGGGATACGAGGCTTCTGGGAATCGCCCCAGTCGAAGCCGTCGACGATGACGACCGAACGCCACTCCTCGTAGCCGTCGCCCTGGGCCAGGCCCCGTGCATACGGGTCCAGCAACAGCGTCTCCGGGTTGAAGGTGTTTCCCGGGCCGTGGGGCCCGCCGACGCGGACGGCGTAGCGGACGCCGGGCTGAAGGAGCTCCGTGGTGATCTCCCAGACGCCTCCTGCCAGCCGTTCGAGCGGAACCTCGTCGGTCGCCCAGTCCAGGTCGGTGGAGTCGAACACGACCAGCTCGATGGACGAGGCGTTCTGCGACCAGACGCGCAGGGTGCCGACGCCGTCGTGCAGACGGACGCCGAGGTTGTCGAGGGTGGTGCCGCCGGGCACGGTCAGGTCTCGGGACGCGGGCATGAGTACACACTAGGCGCGATGTGTTGCAGTCTCATGTCAGGGCGTACCGGGTTCCACGGACGGAGACCCGGCAGGGCGGGTTTCGCGAGAGAATCGAAGGATGCGGCACTATCTCGATCATGCGGCGACCACGCCTCTGCGCCCCGAAGCGCGTGACGCCTGGCTTGCCGCCACGGAGACCGTCGGCAACGCCTCCTCCACGCACGGCGCCGGCCAGGATGCCCGCCGACTGCTCGAGGAATACCGCGAGCGGGTCGCCGCGGTGCTCGATGCCGACCCGATCGAGATCGTGTTCACCTCGGGTGGCACCGAGTCGATCAACCTGGCACTGCAGGGACTGTGGCGGGCACGCCCCGCCGGCACGACCGCGATCGTCATGCCCGAGGCCGAGCACCACGCCACCATGGACACCGTGGCCGCGCTCGTGGAAGATGGCGCCGATCTTCGCCGGGTGCCGGTGACCGCACAGGCGCGGATCGAGCCGGAGCAGTTCGCTCAGCGGCTTTCGGGCGCCGCTCTCGCCACCGCGCTCGTCGCGAACAATGAGGCGGGCACGATCAACGACGCCGAGGGGCTGTCCATCACCGCCGCGACGGCGGGCGTGGCACTGCATCTCGATGCCGTGGCG
>NZ_JBLVOH010000136.1:33757-38483 GCF_053543675.1 Microbacterium umsixpiens | reverse complement strand
GCCGTGGCGGCCCTCGGACATGTGCCGCTGTCTTTCCGCGATCTGAGGGGAGACGCCGCCGGGGGAGTCGGACTCGTGGCCATGAGCCTCGCCGGGCACAAGATCGCGGCGCCCGTCGGCGTCGGGGTTCTCGTCGCTGCACGCACGGCCCGCGTGACCGCGTTGCTGCGCGGCGGCGCGCAACAGCGCGGGCTCCGAGCCGGAACCCAGGACGTCGCGGGTGCTGCGGCGTTCGCCACCGCGCTCGAGCTCGCCGAGATCGAGCGGACGGGGGAGGCGGCGCGACTGCGCGCACTGCGCGACCGTCTCATCTCGGGCATACGTTCCGCCGTCCCGGAAGCCGAGCTTCTGGGCGATCCGACGGACCGCTTGCCGGGCAACGCGCATGTGCTCTTTCCCGGTGCGGTGGGGGAGAGTCTGCTGTTCCTCCTCGACGTCGCCGGGGTCGCGGCGTCGACCGGATCGGCGTGCCAGGCGGGCGTCGCCGAGCCGTCGCACGTCGTGATGGCGATGGGGCGGAGCGAACGCGATGCGCGCAGCGTGCTGCGATTCTCGCTCGGCCGGACGTCGACGGACGCCGATGTCGAGGCGGTGCTCGCCGCGATCGGCGATGCCTATGCACGAGCATCCGGCGCCGGCACAGGCGCACGCTCGTAGACTGTTCCCATGCGGATTCTTGCGGCGATGAGTGGCGGCGTCGACTCCGCCGTCGCGGCAGCCAGAGCCGTGGAGGCGGGGCACGATGTGGTCGGCGTGCACCTGGCACTCTCCAGAGCCGGTGGAACGCTCCGCACGGGCAGTCGCGGGTGCTGCACCATCGAGGATGCACTCGACGCCCGCCGGGCCGCCGACCTGCTCGGCATCCCCTTCTACGTGTGGGACTTCTCCGAGCGGTTCCGCGACGACGTCATCGAAGACTTCATCTCCGAGTACCAGGCCGGACGCACGCCCAACCCCTGCATGCGGTGCAACGAGAAGATCAAGTTCGCGGCCCTTCTGGAGCGCGCGATCGAGCTCGGCTTCGACGCCGTGTGCACCGGGCACTACGCCACGCTCGTGGACGGTGCCGACGGACTGGAGCTGCATCGTGCCTCGGACAATGCCAAGGATCAGTCCTACGTCCTCGGCGTGCTGACCGCGGAGCAGCTCGCACACACCTACTTCCCGCTCGGGTCCACTCCCTCGAAGGCGATCGTTCGCGCCGAGGCGGCAGCACGCGGCCTGACCGTCGCCCAGAAGCCGGACAGCCACGACATCTGCTTCATCCCCGACGGGGACACCCGTGGGTGGCTCGCCGAGAAGGTCGGCACCGCTACGGGCGAGATCGTCGATCGCAGCGGAGAAGTCGTCGGATCGCACGAGGGGGCACACTCCTTCACGGTGGGACAGCGACGCGGGCTCAAGCTCGGTGTGCCTGCGGCGGACGGCAAGCCTCGATTCGTGCTCGAAGTCCGACCGGTGTCGAACACCGTCGTCGTCGGGCCCAAGGAGGCTCTCGCGATCGCGGAGATCGCGGGGGAGCGGTTCAGCTGGGCCGGGGCCGCGCCGACGGAGACCTCCTTCGAGTGCCACGTGCAGATCCGCGCGCACTCCGAGCCGGTCGCTGCACGTGCGATCGTCTCGGATGACGGGGTCCGGGTGACGCCCGAGGTCCCGCTCGACGGGGTCGCGCCTGGGCAGACCGCCGTGCTCTACGTCGGCACCCGGGTGCTCGGGCAGTTCACGATCGACACCACGGTGTCGGCGGTGCCTGTCGGCGCGTAGACCCCATCGGTGTCGGTGCCCGCTCGTAGACTGGCGGGGTGCCGGAGAACATCTCGCTGGAAGACGCCCGAACCGAAGCCGAGGAGCTGACCGCTCGCATCCTCGACGCGAAGGAGGCCTATTACGGCCGTGACACATCGGTCGTGGATGACTTCACCTACGACGGATGGATGCATCGGCTCGAGGAACTGGAGCGGCTGCACCCCGAGCTGCAGGGTCAGGATTCGCCCACCCAGATGGTCGGGGCGGCCGAGGCAACGGGGCTTGCGACGATCGAGCACGCCGAGCGCATGCTCAGCCTCGACAACGTCTTCTCCGTCGACGAGCTGCGGGAGTGGGCGGCGAAGACCAGGGCCGCCGCCGGGCGTGAGGTCGCGTGGCTCACCGAGCTGAAGATCGACGGGCTCGCGATCAACCTCCGATACGAGAACGGCGTCCTCACCTCTGCCGCCACTCGGGGCGACGGCCGCGTCGGCGAGATCGTGACGGAGAACGCCCTCCGTCTGCCAGAGATCCCGCAACGGCTGAGCGGGGAGGGTCATCCCCCGATCGTCGAAGTGCGTGGCGAGGTATTCATCCCTGTCGCAGCGTTCGAGCGTCTCAACGCTGCGCAGGCCGACTTCCGGGACCGCGCGTACGCCGATGCTCTCGCGCGCTGGGAAGCCAGGGGAGGCGCGAAGAAGGCGTTCGACGAGGAGAAAGCGCAGACGGCGGCCGCCCGACGCTTCCCGTCGTTCGCCAATCCGCGCAATGCCGCCAGCGGCGGGCTCCGCCAGCAGATCGACAAGAAGAACGGCCTCGAACTCGAGGCCGGACTCCTGCGCATCGAGTCGCTCGCGCTCTACGTGCACGGCATCGGCGCGTGGACGAACCCTCCCGTCGCCGCGCAGAGCGAGGTGTACGACCTGCTCGCCGAATGGGGTCTGCCCACGAGCCCGCACACGAAGGTGTGCCCCACGATCGACGAGGTGGTGTCCTTCGTCGAGTACTTCGGCGAGCACCGTCATGACATCGAGCACGAGCTCGACGGCATCGTGGTCAAAGTCGACGAGCTCGAGCTGCACGACGAACTCGGCGCGACGAGCCGAGCGCCCCGCTGGGCCATCGCCTACAAGTACCCGCCCGAAGAGGTCCAGACCAAGCTCCTCGACATCGTCGTATCGGTGGGACGCACGGGGCGCGCCACGCCGTTCGCCGTCATGGCGCCCGCGCATGTCGCCGGTTCCGTCGTCCGCCAGGCCACGCTGCACAACAAGGATGTCGTCAAGGCCAAGGGCGTGCTGATCGGCGACACCGTCGTTCTGCGCAAGGCCGGCGACGTGATCCCCGAGGTTCTCGGTCCCGTGGTCGAGAAGCGCGACGGCAGCGAGCGGGAGTTCGTCATGCCGGTCGAGTGCCCGGAATGCGGTACACCGTTACGCGCGATGAAGGAAGGCGACATCGACCTCCGGTGCCCGAACGCGCGTTCGTGTCCCGCTCAGGTCCGTGGCCGTGTCGAGCACATCGGATCCCGCGGCGCCCTCGATGTGGAAGCGCTCGGCGAGGTGACCGCTGCGGCGCTCACCCAACCGACCTCACCGGCTGTGCCCCCGCTCGAGACCGAGGCCGGGCTGTTCGCCCTCACCCTCGAGGAGCTCGTACCCATCGAACTGTTCGTGCGAGATTCCGAGACCGGACTCCCGAAGGAGGACGAGGACGGGATCGTCAAGACGCGCGCTCCTTTCCGACGCAACCCCACCGCGGCCGAGAAGAAGTCGGGTCTCGAGGGGCCGCAGCCGTCGTCGCAGGCGCTCACCCTGCTCGCCGAGCTCGAGAAGGCGAAGACCAAGGAGCTGTGGCGACTGCTGGTGTCGCTCAACATCCGCCACGTCGGCCCCGTCGCCGCCCGGGCTCTGGCGCAGTGGTTCGGCTCTCTCGATGCGATCCGTGCGGCTACGCGAGACGAGCTTGCCGCCGTCGAGGGCGTGGGGGGCATCATCGCCGATTCCCTGCTCGCATGGTTCGAGGTCGACTGGCATCAAGAGATCGTGCAGCAGTGGGCCGATGCGGGCGTGCAGTGGTCGACGCCTGGCCACCCCGGGCCGGGTGCGGCGGTTGCGGCGGGGGGAGTGCTCGAAGGTCTCACGGTGGTGGCCACCGGCTCCCTCGACGGCTACACCCGCGACGGCGCGCAGGAGGCGATCATCAACGCGGGCGGTAAGGCTGCGTCGAGCGTGTCGAAGAAAACGGATTTCGTAGCGGCGGGTCCCGGCGCGGGATCGAAACTCGCCAAGGCCGAGGACCTCGGAATCCGGATCCTCGACGCGGCACAGTTCCACATCCTCGTGACAGAGGGGCCGGCCGCGCTCCCGCCCGCGAGCGACGGGTCGTGAAGCGTTTCGGGCCTCTGATCGTCGTTCCGAATGCTCTGGCGCTCGGAGACCCCGGGCGACACCATCTTCGTCTCACTCCGCAGGCGGTGATCATCCGCCGAGGTGCCGAAGGTCAAGGGATCGTGCCGTGGGACCGCGTGGAGGGGGTCGCTCTCGATGTGCCGACGACGCGGTTCCGGCTGCCCGGGTTCTTCGGCACGGTACTGCTCGGCGCACTGACGGCGGCGATGCTGAGCGACCCCGGCATCGAGCCCGATGATGGAGCGGTGACGCTCACTGTCGATGGCGAGAGCACGACGCTGCCGCTGAGCCGCCATCACGTCGGTGGCTACTGGCAGCCGACGGTGGCGGGCGCACATCGATTGATCGCGCACCTCATCGCACACCCCGAACAGCGGGCATTGTTGGCGCACCCGGAGCCGCTGATCGACGTCGCGGCGCAACTCGCGCGCGGAACGGGATAGTCCGAACCGCGCGCGATGCGCGTCAGCTCTTGTGACGGGGCTTGCGGAACGGCTTCTCGTCGCGGCTGTCGCGAGCCGGTCGCTCGTCGCGGTCACGACGCTCGAACCGGTCTCCCGCGTCGCGTC